>JBGQHD010000605.1:0-4066 GCA_041497795.1 Planctomycetia bacterium | reverse complement strand
GGCAGGGGACCAGCAGCTTGACCTCCGACAGGGCGTGCGTGGTCTCCGTTTTCTTCCAAGAGCCGAAGAGGTCGCCCGCCAGTTCGCGGACCCGTTCCCCTTCCACAATGCCGTAGGCAACTGTCCGCCCCGCTTGGAATCGCACGTACTCGGTGGGCGTGCCGTCCGCGGCCCGGCCTACGCCGGCCAGTGCGATCCACATTCCCGTGACCAGGCCGGCCGTCATTGCAAGGCGCGCGAACATGGCTTCCTCCGCTTCAGATGACAAGGTGACAGGGTGACAAGGTGAAGACCTAGATGGTAATTCTGTTCGCGAGCGCGAGCAAGAAGCCGCTTGCGACCATGACAAGGTGACTTCATCCCTCCCAGCGAGTTGCCCCCTGCGGACCTGAGCGAATATGATACTTTCAGGAGGCAGTTCCGAATGGCATCGAGGCAGTTCCCGTTTCACCCATTGCGAGCCCGGCGAGGCAACCATGGCTGGCGACGTGCGATGCGACGTTTGTGGGCGGACTTTTCAGCACGAGGCGTCCGGCCCCACGGTTCGTTGTCCCTACTGTCAGATGACGGTCAAGCTGCCAACGGAGGCCGCCGATGGCGGAAGTTCGCCGGGGGCGGCGCCTCAGGCCCGCGCGTCCGCGGCCGGCGACTGGCGCGTCTACACCTGCGACGGCCAGCGCTACGGCCCCATCACGAAGGACGAGCTCGACCGCTGGGCCGCGGAAAAGCGCCTCACCGCGAGCTGCCAGGTGTATCAAGACGGCTGGCCCACCTGGCGCACGGCGCCGGAGTTGTACCCGAGCCTGCCACCGGCCACGGCCGGCGTGATGGCGGCTTCGGCCGCCGCGCCCAACGTCGGCCCCGGGCTGGGCGGCGCGTCGTCGAATCGCTACGCCGCGCCCGCGTTCTCGGGGGGCGGCGGAGCGGCAGCCTACCAGCTTCCGCACCGCGGCGTGCTGATCCTGCTCTTTGGCATTCTCGGTTGGGCCGTCTTCGGAGCCGTCTGCGGAGTCCTTGCTGTTGCTCTTCCTAGCTCCCTGCTCTACGGGGTCTTTGGCGAGGTCTTTAGCATTCTCGGTTTTGCCGTCTGCGGAGTCTTCGCGCTGACGGCGTGCATCATGGGCTACGCCGACCTGCAGAAAATGAAAGCCGGCGAAATGGATAATAGCGGTCACGGAATGACCATGGCCGGCATTGTCCTGGGCATCTTTCAGTGCGTCCCCCTCGCGGTGCTGATCGTGATTGCGATCGTGGTCATCTGGATCACCGCCGCGGCCGGGAACGCCGGGAATCGATTCTGAACCCCGTTGGTCTTTGGTCCGTTGTCATCTCAACCCAGCTCCGTCCCGCGTTACCTGGTGCCGTTTCACCCCAAGCGGGTGCCGCACCACTTTGCCGACGTGCTGATCATCGGCGGCGGCGTGGCGGGCTTTCGCGCGGCGCTGGCCGTCGATCCCCGGCTCTCCGTGGTGCTGGTGACCAAGGAAAGCGTCGAGCAATCGGGCAGCAACTACGCCCAAGGCGGCATCGCCGGCGTGATGGACCCCGAGGACCGCTTCGAGAACCACATCGAAGACACCCTCAAGGCCGGCGGCTCGCTCTGCGACCGCGAGGTCGTGGAGATGGTCGTCCGCGAGGCCCCGGCCCGCATCGGCGAGCTGATCGACTGGGGGGCGGATTTCGACCGGCAAGCAACGGTTGCTTCCCCTGGGGAATCGGCCGTCTTTCGTTCGATGTTGGACGTTGGACGTTCGGCGTTGGACGTTCAAATTCCGGCGGATGACGCGACCCCGAACGTCGAACGTCCAACGTCCAACGTCCAACATCGAACCGAAGCCCCCGCCCCGCTGGCCCTCGGCCGCGAGGGCGGCCACAGCCATCACCGCATCGTCCACGCCCTGGGCGACGCCACCGGCCGCGAGATGATGCGGGCCATCATCGCCCGCGCCAGGCAGCTCCCCAACCTCCAGCTCTGGAACGACACCTTCCTGATCGACCTCCTGACGCACGAGGGCGTCTGCCGCGGCGCGCTGGCCTGGAACCCGCGACACGGCAAGACGCTCGTTTGGGGGAAGCAGACGATCCTCTGCGCCGGCGGGGCCGGTCAGGTCTATCGCGAGACGACGAACCCCGCGGTCGCGACCGGCGATGGCCTGGCAATGGCCTATCGCGCCGGCGCCGAGCTGCGCGACATGGAGTTCATGCAGTTCCATCCCACGGTGCTCTACATCGCCGGCAGCAGCCGCACGCTGATCACCGAGGCCGTCCGCGGCGAGGGGGCGCATCTCGTCGATCGCCACGGCCACCGCTTCATGCCCGACTACGACCCGCGGGCCGAGCTGGCCCCGCGCGACGTGGTCAGCCAGGCCATCGTCAGCCAGATGGAGAAGACGCGCTCGCCGTGCGTGTTCCTCGACATGAGCCACCTCGACGCGGACTTCGTGCGGCGGCGGTTCCCCGGCATCGCGGCCGTGTGCGGACAGTTCAACCTCGACATCGCCCGCGACCGCATCCCGGTCCGGCCCGGCGCGCACTACATGATCTGCGGCGCCACCGTGGATCACGCCGGCCGCACCACCGTGCCCGGCCTGTGGGCCGCCGGCGAGGTAACCAGCAGCGGCCTGCACGGGGCGAACCGGCTGGCTTCCAACAGCCTGCTGGAGGGGCTGGTCTACGGCGCCCACGCCGGCGAAGGGGCGTCCCGCGCCGCGCTCGAGCAGCAAGACGAGTTCGACCTGGTGCCGCTGGAGAACGCGCCCGTGGCCGAACCACCCGAGCCGCTGGACCTCTCCGACATCCGCAACTCCCTCCAGAGCCTGATGTGGCGCAGCGCCGGCATCCGCCGCGACCGCGAGCGCTTGACCGAAGCCCAGGGCACGATCGCCGGCTGGTGCCAATACGCCCTGGCCCGGCAACTGCGCGACTCGGCCGGCTGGGCCCTGCAGAACATGCTGATCGTGGCCGAGCTAATGGTCACGGCCGCGCTGGAGCGCGAGGAAAGCCGCGGCGTACACCTCCGCACCGACTTCCCGTCGCTCGACGAAGACCGCTGGCGGCGGCACATCAGCTTCCGCCGCACGTAGGGTGGGACCAGCTCGCGCAGCGAGCGCCGGCCCACCAAATGTGCGCGGCGGCGGGTAGTGCGGTCGGTCCACCCGCATTTGGTGGGCCGGCGGCCGCTGACGCGGCCTTGTCCCACCCTACGGCGTCTTCTCGCCGCCGCCTTTGCGCCCCTCGGTGATCTCCTTCGCTCGCTTCACCAGATCGACGAATTCGGCCCGATAGCCGTGCTCGTCGTCTTTCAGCCCGCCGGCCGCCAGCTCGAGCACTTTGTCGTAGCTCGTCTCGCCGCGGTACTGCGAGTTCCGCAGGAGCATGCCGAAGCTGGCCACGGCGGCGGCAAACTGGAAGTCGCCCGACGCCTTGGCCAGCGCCACGTCGGCGTCCGCCACCGCCACGTCCAGCGGCTGGCTCTTGTCGGCCTCTGGCTGCTTGTACCGCAAATGCACGGTCAATAGCTCGCCGGAGTGGGCCGCCGCCGTCAGCTCGGCCGGCTTCTGGTACTTCAGCTCGGTCGGCTCGGTCTCGCCGACGGGCGGCGCCTCGAGCGGCCCCGTCGCGCTCGGCACCGGCACGATTTCATAGAGGGCCGTCACGGTGTGCCCGGCGCCGATCTCGCCCGCGTCCTTGGTGTCGTCCTTGAAGTCTTCGGTCTTCAGCATGCGGTTCTCGTAGCCCAGCAGGCGATAGGCCGCCACCTTGGCCGGGTTGAACTCGACCTGGATCTTCACGTCCTTGGCGATGGTGACCAGCGTGCCGCTGAGCTGCTCGACGAAAATCTTGTAGGTCTCCAGCTCCGTGTCGATGTAGAAGCACTGGCCGTTTCCCTTGTCGGCGATCTGCTCGAGCATGCTGTCGTTGTGGTTGCCGCTGCCAAAGCCCATCGTGGTGAGGAATACCTTGCCCTTGGCCCGCTCCTCGACCAGGCGGACCAGCTCGGCCTCGCTGGTGGTGCCGACGTTGAAGTCGCCGTCGGTGGCCAAGATCAGGCGGTTGGTTCCCTCCT
>JBGQHD010000604.1:0-4067 GCA_041497795.1 Planctomycetia bacterium | reverse complement strand
CTAGCAGATGCCTTCGTTTTTCTTTGTCTGCCGGGCGTGGGGTGACAAGACGATCGCGCGACAAGGCGAACGTCCAACGTCCAACGTCCAAAATCGAACGGGGTCTTTCGTTAAACGTTCGACCATAAACGTTCGACGTTGGACGTTCGACGTTGGACGTTCGGCCCTCCCCCGGTCACCTTGTCAGCTTGTCATCCGCCGCGGTACACTCCCGTCCCTTTTTCCCCGCAAAAAGCCGCCATCGCTGGGAGCACCGCTGCCGATGACCACCGTCGTCCGCTATCCGGAACTGCGCGCGATTCACACCAGGCTCTTTGGCGTGACGTTTCGCAACCCCGACGGCGGCCGCCGGCAAGAGATCATCCGGCGCTGCCGGCCCGGCGACCCCCTGACGCTGGTGCGGGAACCGGCCAACCCGCACGATCCCTGGGCCATCGCGGTGCACACGGCGGGCGGACAGAAGATCGGCTACATCGGCTATCACCAGTCGCGCGAGCTAGCGGCCGAGATCGACGCCGGGCGGAAGGTGACCTGCGAGATCGTCCGAGTCACCGGCGGCGGCGGCTGGCTGTTCTTCCGCCGCCGCTACGGACTAAACGTGCGAATCGTGATCGCGTAGGGTGGGCTGTGCCCACCAAATCCGCATTCCATGCTGCGCAGCGCAAGGCGTCATCGGCGTCCGCAGTGCCATCGCGCACATTGGGTGGGCATTGCCCACCCTACAGCCGGCGGCGCTCGAAATACCGATTCAACGCCCGCGTGCGCGACACTTGATACGCCACCAGGCAGCCGCAGAGGATCAGGCTGATGAGGAAATAGATATGGCGGTCGGGGTGGTCGTCGAACGGCCGCAGGCTCTTGGCTGCGCCCAGCGAGAGCCAGCCGTAATACTTCGCCACCAGCACTCCATAGGCGGCCACGCACGTGGCGGTCACGAACCAGACCAGGCGGACCTGCGACCATAAGCCCGCGGCCACGATGAGCAGCGGCAAGCCGATCACCATTGGGCTGGCCACCCCGTCGCCCGACAGGAGCACCGCCAAGAGCAGCAGCGCATCGACCATGCCCCAGAGAAAGCGGGCCGTCGTCTCCCAGCGGCGGCGGGCCAGCATCCGCTGGAACACGAGCGAGGCCGCGATCCAGATGCCGACGATCAGCGTGACCCGCCAGAAGAACTCGTGCTGGTTCTCCAGTTTCAAGTCGAACCAGCCGAACATGAAGGCCAGCACGGCCCAGAACAGGCTGAGCGCGCCCACTCGCGAGGCCAGCGCCGGCTCGCGCCGCGCCCAGCGCCACACGCGCTGCACCAGGCTGGGGGGCGTGGCCTCGATGGTCTCTCGCCGCAGGTAGCGCTCCAGGTCCTCGGCCAGCGCCCCGGCCGAGGCGTAGCGCTCGGCCGGCGCTTTCTCCAGGCACTTCATGCAGATAATTTCCAGCTCGTGCGGCAGCCGCGGATTGACTTGCCGCGGCAGCGGCGGCTCGCGCTGTTGCACCTGGGCCAGCACGTCCAAGGGATTGTCGCCGCGGAACGGCGGCCGGCCGGTCAGCAGCTCGTACAGAATCGCCCCCAGGCTGTAAACGTCGCTGGCCGGGCCGATCTGATTGACTTTGCCCGCGGCCTGCTCGGGCGACATGTAGGGCGGCGTGCCGGCGATCACGCCGTTCACCTCGTCGCGCGAGCCCCGACCGGTCGGTTTCGCCAGGCCAAAGTCGGTGACCTTCGGCTTGCCTTCGGCGTCGAGCAGAATGTTCGACGGCTTCAGGTCGCGGTGCACGATGCCGTGGCGGTGCAGGCACTCGACGGCGTGGGCGACCGCCGCGGTCAGGGAGGCCGCTTCCTCGGGGCTCAATCGCTCCGCCGCCGGGTTTTGCCGCTCGGTCTCCAGCCGTTTGGCCAGCGTCGTGCCGGCGACGTACTCCATGGCGAAGTAGTGCTGGCCGAAGATCTCGCCCACCTCATAGATCTGCACCACGTGCGGATGGTTGATGCCGGCGGCGGCCTTGGCCTCGGCCTGGAACCGCCGCACCTGGTCCCGCGACGCGAGCAAGCTGGCGATCATCTTCACCGCCACGGTGCGGTCCAAGCTCCGCTGCCGGGCTTTATAGACTACGCCCATGCCGCCGCGGCCGATTTCTTCCTGCAACTCGTAATCGCCGAAATCGCCCAGCCGGCGGAGGATTTCGACCGTGCTCTTGCCGCCCGAGGGCGTGCCGTCGGCACCGGCCTCGATGGTCTCCGTGAGGGCGTCGGTCGATGGCGGCGGCCCGGCCGGGGCTAGGGCCTCGAGCGCATCCAGGCACTTGAGCGCCGGCGCGAGCTCGGGATGCTCGGCCAGCAGCTTCTTCCGGTCGGGGTAATCCCCCTGCTGCAACCGCTCGAGGTACTGATTGAGCACCTCGAAAGCCGCGTCGGCCGATTCGTTGAATTCCGCCACGTGGGTCGCTCCTGCAGCTCCTGTAGGGTGGGACCAGCTCGCGCAGCGAGCGCCGGCCCACCGAATGCGGCCTCGGAAACGCGGTCGCGCCACCCGCATTTGGCGGGCCGGCGGCCGCTGACGCGGCCTTGGCCCACCCTACGGTCTTCTTGTCACCTTCACCTCCGGCAGCGCCTCTTCCAGGCGTGCCACGCCGGCGTCGGTGACGCCGCGATTGCCGCCCAGCCGCAGGTATCGCAGCGACGTCAGGCCTTCCAGCCGTCGCAGCCCTTCGTCGGTGATCGGCGTGCCGTCGAGATACAGCGTGCGCAGGCCGGGCAGCGCCACCAAATATTCTACGCCTGCATCATCCACTAGGGTCTTCGACAAGGAGACGCTGCCGAGCGCCGGGCATACGGCCAGTGCACTCAAGCCGCCGCTCGTGATCTTGGTGCCGCCGAGCATCAGGTTCTTGATGCCCGCGCCGCTCACGTGAGTTAGTCCCTCGTCGGTGATCGCCGTGCCGGTGAGGTCCAGGTCCACCAGCGCCGGGAGATGCCACCACCAGGGTTTGAAGCCCTTGAGCTGCGCGTCGTCCAGGCCGCTGTCGGCGAACGATATCGCGATGACGTGCCGCTCGGGCTGTCCGTCGCTCCACGTGACGCGCCCGCCCAGTTCCGCGGCCCGCGCGGCGGCCTTGGCCTCCGCGCCGCGATAGCTGGTCCAAGCCACCAGCCCGCCGACGAGGGGCAGCAGCAGCACGGCCGCCAAGCCGAGCCACAGCCGCAGACCCCAGCGGGGGCGGCGCTCGAGCTGCCTGCGGATTCTGTCGGCCGATGGGCTACGGTCGTGGCTGGCAGACGACATGGCATTGTAGGGTGGGCTACGCCCACCAAATACGCAAAGAAGTGACAAACCACGAAGTCACAGGGGAAGATCCAGGTTCAGCCTATCAAGCCCATGCGGCGTGAATCAACCGCCAAAGCCGATGACGCGCCGCGTAGGACGAATTTCCAATCCGTCCGCCAGGAATCGCACGTCGAAAGACGCCGTCCTCGGACGTACAATCGGGGCGGACCGTGGCACGGGCTTCCAGCCCGTGAATTCACGGCCAGGATGGCCGTGCCACACCTCACGCGTGACACGGCACTCACTTCCTTCGAGCGTATCATTCGAACCTTCGATCCCCATCAAACGAGCTGCGACTGACCGATGCGCGGAGTTGCCTCATTTACCAAGTCCACCGTGCCACGCTTCGCCGACGTGCCGGAGCCGGCCGATCCGGCCGAAGGGCAGGTGCTGTGCCGCACGTTGGAGCTGGGAATCTGCGGCACCGACCGCGACATTCTGGCCTCGGCCCAGCCGTGGACGGCCCCGGGCGCCGAGTTCCTCGTGCTGGGGCACGAATGCCTCGCCCGGGTTGAGGCGGTAGGGTCAGGCGTCACCAACCTGCGGCCGGGCGACCTGGTCGTGCCGCTGGTGCGACGCGCCCTCGCTCTCCCGCTGGGAGAGGGTCGGGGTGAGGGACCCTCGTTCCGAGGCTTCGCCTCGGAACGCACTGCCCACGAGGCTCCGCCTCGCAGTCGCCGCGACCCGACGACGAGTCACGCAGACAGCCAGCGACCGGCAAGGCAGAGCCTTGCGGGCAGTGCG
>JBGQHD010000603.1:0-4070 GCA_041497795.1 Planctomycetia bacterium | reverse complement strand
GGCTTGCTCAACGACACGCTGAAGCGCCTTCGCGGGGTGGATGAAACGCAACTCCTAGCGCGGCGCCGGCTGTGGGAGACGGAGAGCCTTTACAATGCCACGCTGAACCGCCGCGAGAGTCTGCGGCGAAAGCTGGAAGCCGTGGGACTGTCCCGCAAGCAAGTGCAGGCCATTCTGACCGAGAAAAAGCTGGTCGAGGCCCTGCCGCTACGCGCTCCCATCAATGGAACGGTGGTCCACTTTGATCGCGTCCTAGGCCAGGTCATTAAGGCCGAGGAACCGCTGTTTGAGATTCACGACCTGTCGAACGCATGGGTGGAAGGCCATTTGTCCGAGCGCGACCTGTCCAAAGTCTCTTTGGGCCAGACCGCCCGCGTCCGCCTGGTCGCCGAGCCTAATTCGGTCCTCAGAGGCACGGTGGTCCGCAGCGGGCGCATGTTCGGTGCCGAGAACCGCGCGCTCTCCGTGTGGGTCGAGCTACAGGACCGGCCCAACCCATTGGTGCCACAGCACAACATGCTGGCCCGCTTGACCCTAACGGTGCGGCGCCCGGAACCGACGCTGGCTGTCCCGCTGGGAGCTGTGCTCCGCGATGGCACGCGGGCCTATGTGTTTGTTCAAAAGTCGGTTGAAAAGCCCGACGGCACCGCCGAGGAACGCTACGAGCGACGGCTGATCGAAACGGGGCGCGCCGATGATCGATATGTGGAAGTTACTCGCGGGCTGGAAGCAGAAGAAAGCGTGGCCGTCCAAGGGACCGCTGAACTGCAAACGGCCTACGCGTCGGTCCGCTAGGGGGCAGCCATGTTGAACCACGTCATCGCGTTTGCTCTCAAAAACAGGATGTTGGTCCTGCTGGCCGCGCTGATCCTCGTGGTTTACGGCGGCTATCAGCTCACGCAGATGCCCGTGGACGTGTTTCCGGACCTGAATCGTCCGACGGTCACCATCATGACCGAATCGCCGGGCTTGGCGCCGGAAGAAGTGGAAGTCCTGGTTTCCCGGCCGATTGAATTCCTGCTCAACGGCGCTACCGGCGTGCAGCGGGTGCGATCGGCGTCGGGCATTGGGCTGTCCATTGTGTGGGTCGAGTTTGAGTGGGGCACCGACATCTACCGCGACCGTCAAGTCGTCGCCGAAAAGCTGCAACTGGCTCGCGAACGGCTGCCCAAGGAGGCCAACCCGGTGATGGCCCCCATCTCGTCCATCATGGGCGAGATCATGCTCGTCGGGCTGCGCTCCACCGCCGACTTCAAGACGCCGGAAGCGGACGCCGAGCGCGCCATGGAGATGCGGACGCTGGCGGAGTTCACCATCCGCAACCGGCTGCTGGCCGTGGACGGCGTGTCGCAGGTCACGGTCATGGGCGGCACGCTCAAGCAGTATCAGATCATCACCTCCCCGGCGCGCTTGGCCGCGCAGAACCTCACGCTGCAACAGCTCGTCGAGGCTGCGGAGAAGGCCAATGTCATCGCCGGCGGCGGCATCATGGAGCGGTCGGCCAAGGAAACGCTGATCCGCATCAGCGGCCAGAGCCTGACGCTCAAGGAGATTGAAGACACGCCCGTGGTCTGGCGCGCCCCGCGCCCCGTGCTTATCAAGGACGTGGCCGACGTGCGCTTTGGCGGACCGGTCAAGCGTGGCAACGGCAGCGTCTGGATCAACGACGGGAAGAAGATCAGCGGCGGGCCGGCCGTCATCCTCAGCGTGCAGAAACAGCCCAACGCCAACACGCTGGTGCTGGACCCGAAGATCGACCAGGTCCTGAAGGAGCTTCAGCAAGACCTGCCCGAGGATATTCAGATCGAGCGGCACATTTTCAAGCAGGCGGATTTCATCCACGCGGCCATCGCCAACGTCGAGGAAGCCATCCGCGACGGGGTGATCTGGGTGTTCGTTATCCTGTTCTTGTTCCTCTGGAACCTCCGCACCAGCGCGATCACATTGACCGCCATCCCGCTGTCGCTGCTCATTACTGCGGTGGTCTTTCACTATTTCGGCGTGTCGATCAACACCATGACGCTGGGCGGCATCGCCGTGGCGGTCGGCGAATTGACCGACGACGCCATCGTGGATATCGAGAACATCTTCCGCCGCCTCAAGGAAAACCGCCATAAGTTGAACCCTGCCAGCCCGCTGAAGGTGATCTTCCTGGCGTCCAGCGAGGTCCGCAACTCGATCGTGTATGCCACGCTCATCGTTTGCCTGGTGGTCCTGCCGTTCTTCGCGCTGGCCGGCTTGGAAGGCCGGATGTTCGCCCCGCTCGCCCTGGCGTACATCGTTTCGCTGATGGCCTCGCTGCTCGTCTCGCTCACGGTGACGCCGGTGCTGGCCTCGTTCCTGCTGCCGCGGGCGCGGTTCATGGAGCACAAGGCGGACCCCTTCCTGCTCCGTTGGCTCAAGTGGCTCGACACCCGCGTGCTGCGGTTCACGCTCCGGCATCCCTGGCCGATCCTCACGGCCACGCTCGTGCTCGCCGTGCTGTCAAAACTCATCGTCTTCTGGATGGGCACCGAGTTCCTGCCCCCCTTCAACGAGGGAACGATGACGATCAACGTTGTGACCGAGCCGGGCACGCGGTTGCAAGAGAGTGAACGCGTCGCTCATCGGACTGAAGAGCTATTGTTACAGGTGCCGGAGGTGCTATCGGTCTCCCGGCGAACCGGGCGGGCGGAGCAGGACGAGCACGCGGAGGGGGTCAATTCTTCGGAGATCGACGTGCGCGTGCAGGAGCACGAGCAGCCGAAGCCGGGCCTAGGCTATGCGTTCCTGCGGGCGATCCCCGGGCTGCACAGTTGGGGCGTCGATACGGCTGGCCGGCCCCGCGAGCAGGTGATCGCCGACATTCGCGACAAGATCACCAGCATCCCCAACGTGAAGGTCAACATCGGCCAACCGATCTCGCACCGGCTCGACCACATCATGTCCGGCGTCCGCGCTCAAATCGCCGTAAAAGTCTTCGGGCAGGACTTGCGCGAGCTGCGCAGCGCCGCCGCCGACATCCAAACCCGCATGAACCAGGTGCCCGGCGTAGTGGACCTGCAAATCGAGCCGCAGGTGGAAATCTCTCAACTGCGTCTCAAAGTCAAACGCCAAGAGGCGGCCCGCTACGGCCTAGCCCCCGGCGACGTGGCCAAGATGCTGGAAACGGCCTACAAGGGCTTGGTCGTCTCCGAAGTCCTCGACGAGGACCGTCGGTTCGGTTTGGTCGTTTGGTACGATGCGCGGTCGCGCAGCGATCCGGCGGTCATCAACCAGACGATCCTGGACACGCCTTCGGGCCGCAAAGTCGCCCTCGGCCAGGTGGCGGAGGTCCTCGATACCACCGGCCCCAACACGCTGAACCGGGAGAATGTCCAGCGGCGGATCGTCGTGGCCTGCAACGTGCACGGCCGCGACCTGGGCAGCGTCGTGGCGGACATCCAGCAGGCGCTCATTCCGGTGGAACAGGAGCTGCACAAGCTGCCCGGTAACTACCGCATCGAATACGGCGGGCAGCACGAGGCGCAGCAGCAGGCCAACGCGCGTCTCGCCATTCTCGTGCCGCTGGCGATCGTCGGCGTGTTCGTGCTTTTATGGAAGTGCCTCGGCTCGTGGGTCGCCGGCGTCCAGGTGCTGCTGGTCAATATCCCGCTGGCCGCGCTGGGCTCGGTGATCATCCTGTTGCTGATCAACTGGCCGAGCGCGGAGGCGCTTCAGCAGGCTCACTGGTGGCAATGGCCCAAGGTCTGGGCAGGAGCCACCACCCTCTCGCTGGCTCACTGGGTCGGCTTCATCACGCTGATCGGCATCGTCAGCCGCAACGGCATCATGATGATCTCGCACTACATCCACCTGATGAAGTACGAGGGGGAGAAGTTCGATGAAGCCACACGGAAGATCGCCAAGTCGCAGAACAGGATGCTGAGGAAACTGGCAACTGAGCCGGAAGAGAAACCGAAGTCCGGGGAAGTGCCGACCGAATCCACCGCCCCATCAACCCCGGCCGGCGCCATCGGGAGACCACCATCGTGAGCAAGTCCGCCTACGTGTTCGTTGACAACTCCAACCTGTGGATCGAGGGGAAGAAG
>JBGQHD010000602.1:0-4071 GCA_041497795.1 Planctomycetia bacterium | reverse complement strand
GGTTCCACCAGCGGAACCCCCAGCGCTTCCGGGACCGGGACGGGTGGCATCGGCGGCGGGACCACGGGTGGGACTGGCAGCGGTTCCGGTAGCGGGACCGGGACGGGCGCGACCGGCGCCACCGGGGGGAGTTCCGGAGGCGCGACGGGTGGCACCGGTGGCACCGGCGGAACCGGCACCGGCTCGACTGGGAGTACCAGCGGAACAGGCGCAGCGGCCGGGGGTACGAGCGGTTCTACGGGCAGCGGCTCGACAGGTAGCGGTGCGAGCGGATCGACCGGCGGCACGCCCGCCGGCACCGGGTCGAGCAGCACGATCCCGTCGATTCCGACCGGATCGATTCCCGCCGGCAGCATCCACACCGGATCGCTGCCTGCCGGAACCACGATCCCTGGGACAACCCCGTAGCCGCAGTCGCGGCGCGATGGCGTGGCGAGCGTAAGGCGGACACTCTTGTCCGCTGCCGCGAAACGCCGGCCAAGCCGACCAGGCGGTGGACGAGAGGGTCCGCCCTTGCGCGTCGGCGGACAAGAGTGTCCGCCCTACGCACTGCCCTCGCTGGCGCGACTGCCGCGTCGGGTTCGTGTCGCGAGTGTCGCGTGGTTGACCGTTCGGGCCACCCCCGCTAGGTTGTAGCCATCCGTTCATCGCCCAGCGTCGCCGAGCCTCGTTGTGACACAGCAGCCCGAAAATGCCATCGAGGCCCGCCGCTTGGTCAAGCGGTTCGGCGATTACGTGGCGGTGGACCACGTGGACCTCGACATCCGCCGTGGCGAGCTGCTGGCCCTGCTGGGGCCGAACGGGGCCGGCAAGTCCACGACGATCAAGATACTCACCACGCTGCTCTCGCCCGACGAGGGGAGCGTCATGATCGGCGGCTTCCGGCTGCCCGAGCAGACGAGTCAGGCCCGCACTCTGCTGGGCCTGGTGCCGCAGGAGATCGCCGTCTACGACGTGCTCTCGCCGCGGCGCAACCTGTCGTTCTTCGGCGGGCTGTACGGCCTGCGCGGCGCGGAGCTGGCCGGGCGCGTGAACGAGCTGCTGGAGGGCGTTGGCCTGGCCGACCGGGCCGATCAGCCGATCCACACGTTTTCCGGCGGCATGCAGCGGCGGGTGAACATCGCCGCCGCCCTGGTGCACCAGCCGCGGATCGTGTTCCTGGACGAGCCGACGGTGGGGCTCGACCCCGCCCTGCGCGAGGACATTTGGCAGATCATCCGCGATTTGAAGGCCCGCGGCACGACGCTGGTTCTCACCACCCATTACATGGAAGAGGCCGAGGCGCTGTGCGACCGCGTGGCCATCATGGACCGCGGCAAGGTCGTGGCCCTCGGCTCGCCGGCCGAGTTGGTGGGGAAAACGGGCGTAAAGACCTCGTTGATTTTGACCGTCGCCGGAAACGTCGCCGCCGGCCTCGAGGCGGTGCGCAAGCTGCCCGATGCCGCGGAAGCCGAATCGACCGACGGGCGCCTGCGGGTGGCCACGGCCGCCGGCAGCCAGCTCCTGCCGGACGTGATTCGCACGCTGCTGGCGGCCGGCTGCCAGGTCAACGCCGCCGAGGTGCAGGCGCCCAACCTGGGCGCCGTGTATCGGCATTTCACCGGCCACGACCTGGGGCAAGACGTGTAGGGTTCAGGGTTCAGGGTTCAGGGTTCAGAACCTCTGACATCTGACCCCTGACAGCCGGCGTCTGAACCTGAACCCTGAACCCTCGCAACTCACATGGCACGACTCGCACTGCTCATCGGCTGGAAAGATTGCCTGGTGCGATTCCAGTCGCGCATGACGTTGGTGTTCGTCGTCGTGCTGCCGCTGGCGATGACGATCGTTTCCGGCTTTGCGTTTCAGGGCTTCGAGGTCAACAAGATCGGGGCCACGGTGGCCCTGGTGGAGGCGCAACCGCTGGAGATTTGGACGGAGCCCCCCGCGCGGCTCGTCGTGCGGCGCGACCTTACGGCGGAAGCAGCCCGCCAGGCGGTCGAGAACAAGGAGCTCGACGGCGCGATCGTCGTCGGCCCTCGGCTGCACGACAGGGTCTCCGCCGAGCTTTTCGTCCACTCCAACGAGACGCCCCAGCGGGCCATGGCCGAGGCCGCCTTTGCTCAGTTGGTTGAAGTGCTTCGCCAGGGCCCGCAGCCGGCGGTGGCAGTGCAGCCGCGGCAACAGTTGCTGGGCGAGGTGGACGTCTTGCCCCGCTTCAACTCGTTCTCGCAGGCTGTGCTGGGCAACGGCGTGATGTTCATCCTGCTCAACTGCATCACGGCGGCCGGCATCACCATCGTCCGCGAGCGGCGGCAAAATACCCTGGCGCGGCTCTTGATCTCGCCCATCTCGCGGAGCACGCTCCTCATGGGCAAGATGCTGGGCGTGTTTTTCATCGGCGTGGCCCAGGCGCTGGTCGTGTTCGGCTTCGGCGCGGCGCTGGGCAAGTTCGACGGCGAAACGGCGGCCGGCACGGCCACGAATATCGTCGGCATCACGATCATCACCCTGCTGTTGATCGTGGTGGCCTGCGCCATGGGGCTGACGGTCTCGACCCTGGCCCGCCGCGAGGAAACGGCCGAGTCGCTCGGCGTGCCGATCGCCATCGTGCTCACGGCCTTGGGGGGCGGCATGTTCCCCGTCGAGCGTGCGCCGCAGTGGATGCAAACGGTCGCCATCCTGCTGCCGACGGGTCAGGCGATGGACGCCTACCACAAGCTAATCTGGTTCGACCAAGGCCTGTCGGCCATCGGCATGAATCTGCTGGTGCTGGCCGGCTTCGCCGCGGCGTTCTTCGCCTTCGGCGTGAGCCGGCTGCGGTGGGAGTAGGTCCCGCCTGCCGGGCGGGACAATGCGGCGGCTAACCCGAGTGTGGTCCGAACCCCGCAATGTTCTCCTGGCGCACAACGGGAGGCCCTGGTGCCGCTCGGCGAGCGGCACCTACCCGATAAGTCCCTTGATCGCCGTCCCGTCCTGATTCACCCGCACCGGCCGGCCGTCGGCCGTGCGGAGTTCCAAAGTCAGGTCCACGCCCAGCAGCGTGTAGATCGTCGCCGCCAGATCGGCCGGCGTCACGGGGTTGTCCTTGGGGTTCTCGCCCACGGCGTCGCTCGAGCCGATTACCTGGCCGCCGCGGATGCCGCCGCCCGCCAGGAGCACGCTGAACACCCGCGGCCAGTGGTCGCGGCCGCCAGCGGTATTGAGCTTGGGCGTGCGGCCGAACTCGCCCATCACGCACACCAGCGTGTCATCGAGCAGGCCGCGGTCGTGCAGGTCGTCCAGCAGCGCCGCCAGGCCGTTGTCGAGCGATGGCACCAGGCCGACTGGCACCTTGGCGCCCGTGTAGCCTTCTTTGAGGCTGGTGTAGAGCTTTTGATGCGTGTCCCAGCCGACGTTATTGACCGTCACGATGGGCACGCCTCGCTCGACGAGCCGCCGGGCCAGGAGACAGCTCTGCCCGACCGTGCGATGGCCGTAGCGGTCGCGCACTTCCGGCTTCTCGGCCGAGAGGTCGAACGCCCGCTTGGCCTGCGGCGAAGTGACCAGCCGATAGGCTTGCTCGAACTGCGGATCGCGTGGCGCACGCGGCTCGCCTGCCCCGTCGCCGCGCGTGGCGGCCTCCTCCACGCCAGAGCTGAAACGGTCCAGTTCGGCCAGGAAGTCTCGCCGCCGCTCGAGCCGCTCCGGCGTGACCTCGGGAAACGGCTGCAGATCGCGGACCGTGAACTCGGGCCGCGCCGGATCGCCCCCGACGGAAAACGGCCGGCAGGTCGCCGGCAAGAACCCGGCCCCGGAGAACTTGCCGCCGCCGATGGCAAAGTTGGGCACGGCCACGTGGGCCGGCAAGTCGCCCCGCTCGCCGCGCACCGACGCCAGCACCGAGCCGTAGCTGGGATACTCGAGCACCGGCGTCGGCTTGTAGCCGGTGAGCAGATAGTGCGTGCCGAAGTTGTGCTCCCCCAGCGGCGAGGTGACCGATCGCACCAGTGCGACGCGGTCCATCAGCTTCGCGGTGCGCGGAAACAGCTCGCAAATCTGCACGCCGGCCAGGCTCGTGCTGATGGGCTCAAACGGCCCCCGCACCTCGGC
>JBGQHD010000601.1:0-4077 GCA_041497795.1 Planctomycetia bacterium | reverse complement strand
CTTGAACTGGGGGTTCGAGGCCTTGATCCGCCGGATCTCAAACTCATCCCAGGCCTGGGAAAACAGCGTCACGCTGCGAGTCCGCACCTCGCCGGGCGAAAGACTGGAAAACACCACGTCCTCCGGCTCGGCCATCAGGTGCGCGCGGACCTCGCCTTTGATCCGAAACACCAGGTTCTGGTGTTCGGGGTCGTTGGTCAGCACCACCGCTTGCTGGCTGAACAGCAGGTATTTGGTGTTTGCCGTCCACGACACGCGCACCTGGCCCGTTTCGCCGGGGGGAATCACGTCAGTGGGAAGGTCCGCCAGCGTGCACTTGCACGACGTGGGGCCTTTCTTGATTGCCAGCGGCGCGTCTCCCTGGTTGCGGATCAGGAAGGTGTGCGATCCGGTTTCCATCGGATCGCAGACGCCGAAGTCGTGCTCGGAGGCTTCCACCACCGCCTTGGGCAAGCGCCCCTCGGCGCCAGGCTCGGGCAGCGGCTGTGGCGCGGGCGGCTGAGCGTCACTGGTGTGTGCCGCCGGCGCCCCGCCGCCGGAAGCCACGACCATGTAAATGCCGATCGCGCCGATGATGCCCAGAATCCAGAGTGGCTTTTTCATAGGTGTACCCAATGACCGTCGTAGGACTGATTCGGGCGGCTACCCGGCCGCGTTGCTGCGCGTTTTCGCCGCATTCCCGGTTTGCTTGGTGCGCGGCCCGTCCTTCTCCGCCGCGTCCGCGATGCGCTGTTTCGCGCGCTCGCTGGTCAGGCTGGCGGGCAGCCCCGGCAGGGCCTGCTTGTACCAATGGGCGGCCCGCGAGCGAGCGCTCCGGCGCTCTTGGGAGCTGAGCTTTTCCGACCAAGCCCACCAGCGATCGGCGAGCGCCGCCTGCTCCTCGGCGGTCGTGGGATTCTTCAAGTCCGCGGCAGCCAGCCCGCCGAGCTGCTCGTCGTCGCCGCGAGCCAGCAGCGGCAGGCCTCGCGTCCAGTTCTCGCGCACCAGGCACAAGTACCGGCCCACGGCGCCGTTGGCCGCCGGATCGTCCGGAGACCGCAGCAGCGTCAGCAGTGCCCCGCTGACGCGGTCGAAGGCGCGCTTGGACTCCTCCAGCTTCTCCTTGCGCGCGGTGACCTGATCGACCGGCTCGCGTTTGTTAGAGCGGCGGGCGGCGCTCATCGCCACCGCCAGCGCACGCTTCGCGCCGTCGAGGTCGTCGTGCTCCAGCAGCTCGGTCTCGAGCTCCAGCGACTTGGCGAACAGCTTGCCGGCTTCGGCCAGGCTCTCGATCGCCGGCGCCGCTTGCTCCAGCGACTTGAGTTTCAGCGGCAGCGGATCGAGCCGGAACGTCTTGCCCAGCTTGTCTGCCGCGGCCAGCGCGGTGTCGATGTCGCCTGCCGGCGCACCGAGGTCGCGCGCATCCCTAAGCAAGACATACATGCCCGCCGAATCGCTGCTGACTTTGCCGGCCAGGCCCAGCAGCTTCTTGGCCAAGGCCCGCTTTTCGCCGGGCTTCTTGGCGGCCTCGTAGTCGGCTTTGTAAAGCTCCTTGGCGGTGGCGGTCGCCGCGGCCAGCGCCTTGTCGTCGGGGACCGGCAGGCGCGCGTCCCTGGGCAGCGCCGGCTGCTCTTTGGCGACCGGAGGCGGAGGATTCGTGCTGGTCGCCGTGCCCGCTTTGGCAGGCGGTGGCGGTTTCTTCGCCTCGACAAATCGCGGCAGCGGACTTCGCTCCAGTTCCGCGATCAGCGCGGCGTCGATTTCGGGGTAGGGATACGCGGTGACGTCCTTCGCAGACCGGGGCTCCCTCCCGTTTGGCGAAAGCACCGCGAGCAAATCCGCGTCGGCAACCCTCGCCGACATCCGCCGCGCCCCCAGCCCACCCCCGACTACCACAAAACAGCAGTCTTTCCGCAGGCCGAACAGGTCGCGTTGAGCGGTGGCGCGGTCGAACACGTAGTCTTCCGGCTGCGTCCAGGGCTTGGCCAGATGGTCCGCGACTTCCGCCACGAGCAGCGTGTTGTCCAGCCCGTCAGGGCACCCTCCGTCGGTAAGTCCCGACTTGCCGGGATAGGCGGTCCCGGGCCCGGTGATGAGAAGGACGTTCGTTTTCTCGTCACGCCGGTCCGATAGGTAGACGTCGGGAATCTCCTTGAGCAACGCCCGGTTGTGGTCGCTGTCCCAAGGCTCCTGGAGGCGGAATTTCTGGAACAAATCTCGACGGCCGAGAAAGGGGAGCAGCGTGACCCGCCAACTCAATTTCCCTTGCGGTGGGGACTGATCCGGATAGAACTCGTACCTCTTCTTGAAATTCTCCAGCGCCTGGGCGAGCGTTCGCAAGCGGTTGATGGCCAGCGTCCGCCGGTGCCCTTCGGGGTCTTTGTGGATCAGTTCTTCGGCCTTGGGGGTCGAATCCTTCGCCGCGGCCTGCGCTGCCGCCACCTGACCCGATCCGGGCTTGCCCGGAGCCGCCTTACCCGCAGCCGCCGTAGCCGGAGCGGGCTCGTCATCGTCGGCTGGCCGTGCCCGCGGCAGACCCGATGAGCTGCTACCCCCCAAGGCGCCGCATCCCCATTGACTGGCGCAGAGAATCCCGATCGAAATGGCCAGGAAGCACCTACTCATCTCGATATCTCCTCCCGACGCGGACCACGTGTGGCTCGCGCCCAAGACCCAACTGACGGAATAGGCGCCACGCGCAAAACGCGGAAGAACCTCCTGATGGCGCCGCGCAAGCGCCATCAGGAGGTGAGGTGGCCATCGACCGCCGCCGAGCGAGACCTGCGCCGCCGTGCGATGCATCCACGCGACGAATCCCAGCTGCCGCTAGTCGAGGTTTTTGCTAATCCAGGTTCTTCTTGTTGCTGAACTTGTCCAGCAGCGTGCCGCTGAACACCAGCGTTGGCGGCAGTTCGACGATGCTGTCGGTATAGCCGAGTTTGTCCAGTTCAAGCTGCGTTGCGGTCGGCGAGATCACAAAGCCTGGATTCAGGTAACCGTCCTTGTTCTGGTCCTTGAACGTGCGAATGCTGCCGTCCGCAAACAAGATGTTCGCGTTACCGTTATGCACGGGACCAATGTCACGGTAATCTTGCAGGTCGGGCCACGGATAAGTGGCGGCGACTGCTGGCGCAGGTTGCTCGCGGGCAAAAATGCTCACCCCGAGGGTGCTGTCGTGCACCGTGATCACGTTGGCACCCTTGCCCCACGATTGCCAAGTGGTGCCGCTGGTGACTTCCGCCGGACCGTCACTGAACGACTCGCACACGCGGTCGCCGGCCGTGCCGTACTCGGCCATGTTGTCAACTAAGAACCCCTCCTTCTGGTCTCCCGGGTTCGCATCGAACATGAGCGGAATGATGGAGGACGAGTGGTACGAGCCGTCCACGCGGCGCCGAGTCAGGGGGCCGGCCGAGTCCCGCAGGCCTTTGATGAACTTATTGGGACCATACGTGATCGCGATCTCGTTGCCGTTGTCCACCGCAGTCAAGGCGGGAGCGCTGCGCACCAGGAACCAGCTCGAGGCGTAGTTCGTGTTGTATCCCTTCTTCAGGAAGTGATCGAGCACGGCCTGAGTCCGCGCCGGGTCCGGGGTGGGAAGGGGGTTGATAATCTTGCACGCGCCGACGTCAAGCTTGGTGAGGTCCGGGACGATTTCGCCGGCATTCGTGTTCGTCGGCCCCAGGTAAAAGTTGACCTTCTCGCTGATCTTGCACTGATTGGTGGGGCACAGCAGCTTGCCCGGCTCGCCGATGCCGCCGTTCACCATGTCGGCCACCCAACCGAAGGTGTCGATGCAACCGTCGCGCTGGCCGTCGAACGCGCCCGAGACAAAGCGCCCGTTCGGGTCGTTGTCGGCGAAAATGCTCATGCTCACGAAGAATTGCCGCAAGTTGTTGCGGCAGGTCGTGGACTTGGCCGATTCGCGGGCCGCGTTGAGCGCCGGCAGCAGGATCGCCGCCAACAGTGCGATGATGGCGATCACCACCAGCATCTCAACGAGCGTAAAACCTTTGGTCTTTTTCATTTCCTAACTCCAGGAGAGACAGGGAAAACACAACCGTGGACGGAACGAGGACGATTCCCCGTAAGAAATCG
>JBGQHD010000600.1:0-4082 GCA_041497795.1 Planctomycetia bacterium | reverse complement strand
AGGCCGGTGCGCCAAATCGGGTAACACTAGCCCGACGCGCAAGCGAGGGAGACTTGCCGAAGTCGCGCGATTCACGCTTCTCCCTCGCTTGCGCGTCGGGCTAGTGTCGCTGCGCCGTACTTGTCACTCCCCGCGTGGTCTGGCATATTGCCTGTTTCGCCAGTGGATTCGCTCGCGGCGAGTGTTGCGTCATGCAGGTTTGGCCGGCCATCGATCTGCGCGGGGGCAAGTGCGTCCGCCTTCAGCAAGGCGACTACGCCCGCGAGACCGTGTTCGGGGCCGATCCGGCCGCCATGGCTCGGCACTGGGTCGAGCTGGGCGCGAAGCGCCTGCACGTGGTGGACTTGGACGGCGCGCGGTACGGCCAGCAAGCCAACCTGGCCAGCGTGGAAGCCATTCTCGCCGCCGTGAGCGTCCCCTGCCAGTTGGGTGGCGGCATTCGCGACGAGGCGACCGTTCGTCACATGCTCGACTTGGGGCTCAGCCGGCTGGTCGTGGGGACGCGAGCGCTACGCGATCCGGCCTGGTTTCGTGCAGCGTGTCGCCAGTTCCCCGGCCGATTGGCACTGGGAATCGACGCCCGTCACGGCCGGGTGGCGACGCATGGCTGGTCGCACATCAGCGACGTCGCGGCGACCGAATTGGCGCAGCAGTTTACGGGCGAGCCCCTGGCGGCGATCATTTACACCGATATCGCTACCGACGGCATGCTGGAAGGGCCGAACGTCATTGCCGTGCGGCAGATGATTCAAGCCGTCAATGTTCCCGTCATCGCCTCCGGCGGCGTAACGAACCAGCACGACGTGGGGCAGCTCGCGCGAGCCGGGGCCGCCGGGTGCATTATCGGCCGGGCATTGTACGAGAACCGGCTCACCCTGGTGCACGCACTGGCCGCCGCCGGAGACGAGGAATAAGACTTCAGACTTCAGACTTCAGACG
Organism: Planctomycetia bacterium; assembly: GCA_041497795.1. Classification (GTDB taxonomy): domain Bacteria; phylum Planctomycetota; class Planctomycetia; order Pirellulales; family S012-138; genus JBGQHD01. Next base: position 3,143 of record JBGQHD010000600.1, on the reverse strand, counting down.
AGGGACAATGGCTTATTCTCAAGCGTGCCGACTCTTGCCGAAGGCTGAAGTCTGCAGCCCGAAGTCTTCTTCCTGAAGTCTGAAGCCCGTAGTCTGAAGTCTGACCCACAACCACCATTCGGACAGGCAAATGGCCAAATACAAGATCGAGGAAATTCGCAACATCGCCCTCTGCGGTCACGGCGGGGCCGGCAAGACGACCCTCGCCGACCGGCTGCTGACCACCACCGGCGCCGTCAGTGCCCAGGCCAGCGTCGATGCCGGCACCAGCATCTGCGACTTCGATCAGGAGGAGAAGGACCACAAGTATTCGATCGAGGCGGCCGTCACCCATTTCGACCACGGCGGCAAGCACTTCAACCTGATCGACACGCCGGGCTACCCCGAGTTCATCGGCCAGGTGCTCGGCGCCCTGCGGGCCGTGGAGACGGCGGCCATCGTCATCAACGCCCATAGCGGCATCGCCGTGAATACCCGCCGCTGCTTCGCCGAGGCGGGCAAGGCCGGCATCGGCCGGATGATCATCGTCAACCGGCTCGACGGCGACAACATCGACTTCCCCGCCCTGCTGGCGAGCATCCAAGAGCAATGGGGCAAGCAATGCGTCCCCTTCAACGTGCCGCTGGGCAGCGGCGCGAATTTTCGCGGCGTGGCGAGCTGCCTGAAGCCGCCCGCCGACGCCAAAGACGCCCTGCTGAATCCCACGGAAGTTCACGACGCCCTGATCGAGGCGATCGTCGAAGTCGATGAGCAAGCCACGGAAAAATACTTCGAAGGCGTCGTGCCCGACGGGGACGAGCTGGACCGCTTGACGGCCGCCTCGGTCGCCGCCGGCTCACTGGTGCCGATCGTGTGCTGCGCGAGCAAGACCGGCGTGGGCGTGCCCGAGCTGCTCGAGGCCTTCACGCATTGCGCTCTGCCGCCCACGGCCGTGGTCCGCACGGGCAAAAAGGGAGACGAAGAGGTCGAGATCAAAGCCGATCCGGCCGGCCCGCTCGTGGCGCAGGTCTTCCGTACCCGCATCGACCCCTTCGTGCAGAAGATCAGCTACATCCGCGTCTTCTCCGGCACGATGAAAATGGGCGACACCGTTGCGGCCAGCGGTCAGCGCAAGGGGCTGAAGCTGGGCCAGCTCTTCACCGTGCAGGCCGAAAAGACGGCGCCCGTGGAATCGGCCAGTGCCGGCGATATCGTGGCCGTGACGAAGTCGGAAGAGCTGCACACCGGCAGCATGCTGGGGGAAGTGACGCTGCCGCCGATCCCCTTCCCCACGCCGATGGTCGGCCTGGCGGTCAGCCCCAAGAGCCGCGGCGACGAGGCGAAGCTCTCCGGCTCGCTGCATAAGATCGTGGAGGAGGATTCCACGTTCCGGCTCGACCGCGACGCCCAGACCAAAGAGCTGGTCGTGACCGGCATGAGCGAGCTGCACCTGCAGATCCTTCAGCAGCGGCTCAAGCGACGCGACAAGGTGGAGGTGACCACCAAGGAGCCGAAGATTCCCTACCGCGAAACGATTCAGGCCAAGGCCGAGGGGATGTACCGCCACAGGAAGCAGACCGGGGGCCGCGGCCAGTTCGGCGAAGTGCACATCCGCATGTTTCCGTTTCCGGCCGGCACCGATCCGGAGGAATTCTGCACGTCGGCCCGCTTCCCCTCGATGAAGGATTTCAAGGTGGACCCGGAGCACAACTTCCTCTGGGTGAACTCCGTGGTCGGCGGCACGATCCCGAGCAACTTCTTGCCGGCCATCGAGAAGGGCTTCAAGGAGCGCATGACCCGCGGCGTGATCGCCGGCTGCCACGTGGTGAACGTGGGCGTGGAGGTGCACTTCGGCAAGCACCACGACGTCGATTCGTCGGAAGCGGCGTTCAAAACGGCCGGCTCGATGGCCTTCCGCAACGTGTTCCAGGAGGCCAAGCCCTGCCTGTTGGAGCCGCTCGTGAAGATCCACATCACCGTGCCGCGCGAAAAGTTGGGCGACATCAACAGCGATCTGCCCACCCGCCGCGGCCGCGTGCTGGGCACCGACTCAGCTGGCGGCAACATGATGACCGTCATCGCCGAAACCCCGCTGGCCGAGGTCACGACTTATGCCCGCAGCCTGTCCAGCATGACCGGCGGCCAAGGGAGCTACACGATGGAGTTCAGCCACTACGACGTGGTGCCGTCGCACGTGCAGAAGACGATCATGGAGAAAGCCGTCATGCACGAGGAGGAGGAGGCGTAACCACCGGTGCGCCCAACCCGCCACTGGCCCCCGAGCGCGTAGTCGCCGGCCAGCGAGTTGTGCGGTTTAACGCTTGCGGTTTAACGGGTCCTCCAGCTCGGATGCCTGAGCTGCTCCCGAATCCCGATCCCCCAATTTCAGCCACGTGATGCCATGAGCGGTTTCATCGCCATGCTGATCCTGACGGTAGTCCTGGTGCTGCTGTTCGCCTTCGCGGCCAGGGCCATGTTCGGCGATTGAGTGTACCGGCGAGCGTCGCCTCGGTGCGATGGCGCACGCCTGCGCACTCTCGCACGCGGAGTCATCGCAAGGGAACAGGCATTCGTCCAGAGCCAGGCCTTTCGAGCAGGCGCCTGGTTTGTGGTGCGGGGCGCTTGACATGAGCGGCCCTTCATATAATATCGCGTTCAATTGAACGGATCGGCATTCGTCGTTCGTGGGAAGGACGCAGGCGGCGATGTCTGACACCTCAACCTCCTCGGTCTCTTGTGCGACGCTGCTCAAAGCGCTGGCGGACGATACGCGCCTGGCGGTCGTTCGCCAGTTGCTCGAAGGGGCCAAACACGTGGGCGAACTGAATGAGGAGCTGCAGGTCGAGCAGAGCCTGTTGTCGCACCACTTGAAGGTGCTGCGCGAGATGGGCATCGTCGAGGCCCAGCGCGACGGCAAGGCCGTGCTCTACCGGCTGGCGCCGCACGTCGAGTCGGCCGCCCGCGGCAAGGCGCTCGACCTGGGCTGCTGCCGAATTTCCTTCGATTGAAGTGGAAAGAGAAGAAGAACCACGAATAGCACGAATAACACGAATGAAAGACAACAGGATAGACTGGCGCAGCAATGTCGGTCGGTTCGGCATCGCGCTGCCACCAAGCATCGCCAGGATGCTCTTCGTTTTATTCGTGTAATTCGTGCTATTCGT
>JBGQHD010000599.1:0-4086 GCA_041497795.1 Planctomycetia bacterium | reverse complement strand
CGCCGGCCTGGTCCGCTTGATCCGTGCCGTTTTGGCCGGCTGACGTCGCGGCTCGCGTTGCTCTGCCCGAGGCCAGCAGGTAGAGATACGTGAGCAGCCGCGTCGGCTTCCCCTTGCTATCGACGAGGTCATACAGCGCGAACCGCCCGCCGCAGTCGTGCGGCCGCGGCCGGGGGTAGTATAAAGGCGCCGCGATTCGGAAAGGCACGCAGTCCACAAAGTCTTGCACCGGCTGCGGCTTGGGCGTGGGTTTCACCTTGGCGTCTTCGCCGCGGCCGCCCCACCCGTGCCAGCGGGCCCAATCGATCTCCTCGCGGACCACCGGGATTTCCGCCGGCGCGGGGTACAAGGCCCAGTGATCCTTGCGGCCGCGCTCGACCTTGAACTCCTCGTACATCTTGTCGTTTTCCAGCACGATCAGGCTGGTGTACGGGGTGACGACGTAATACTGCATCGAGAGTCGTTCGATCTCGGCCTTGTGCGTGTCCCCCTCCTTGAGCAGCTCGTCGATGTGCTGCTTGGCCCAGAACCGCGGGATGTAGGCTGCGCCGCTCTTGGCGCCTGCCAGCGAGTAGCTTTGCTCGAACTTCTTGCCTGCGGCTACAGAAGAAACGTTGCTGCCGCGCAGCACGACCGTGGCCGGCACTTGCCTGGGCGTGCGGCCGACCACGAACAGCGTCTCGCCCGCGGACAGCGCTCGCGCGCTGGGATACGCGATCGCCTCGACCGGCCGGCCGGTGGCGTCCTGCAATTCCACCTCTACGCCAGTGAGACGCGGCGTGTTGAGCGCGGCCAGCAGGTCGAACACCCGCCAGTCGATGTCTTCGTCCGGATTGATGGTGGCGAACATGCCGCCCGTGGCATCCGCCCCGGCTTGCAGCAGGCGCGACTCGACTTTCTTGCCCACGCCAATGCCGACGAACGTGGCGCCGGCCGGCAGGGTCTTCAGCAGCGGCTGGATGTCGGTCTTGCCGTCGGTGGCCACGCCGTCGCCCAGGTAGAGAATGTGCGGATTGTCGGCTTGCTGCTCGTGAATGATCGTGCCGGCCGCCTCGAACGCGGCCTGCAGGTTCGTCGCGCCCAGCAGGTCTCGCTCGGGCCAGGGATATTGATCGTGCTGCGGCGACAGCGGCTGGACACGCGAGCCGCGTGTGCCACGAGCCGGCTGCTCGGCGGCCCGCAACTGCTGCATCGGCACCAGCCGCGTGACGACGTGCGCCGCCGTGTTCACGTCGATCAGCGCCAGCGAATCGCCGTCGTCCCCTTCGGCCAGCAGCCGGCGCACGATGTAGCGCTGGGCTGCGACGTCGATCTTCGAGCGCGAGCCGGAAACGTCGTTGAGGACGATCCACTGCCGCGGCCTGTAGGACGGGTTGTCAACCCGTCCAGCAGACGAGATGCCTGGTGCACGGGCAGCGGCCAGGTCCGGCGTCAGCCGGCAGAACACGTAATTGAACCCCTCGCTGGCGAACGTCGCGAACTGCGCGGGCTGCACGTCACCTTTGGGGAGCAGGTGCAGCAGCAGATCCTGATCTGGCTTGGCGTTGTCGGCCGCATACGACAGGACCAGGTCCTTGCCCTGCGGCTCGGCCCGCAGCTTGTGCGTGCTCGAAGTTGCCTCATACTGCCCGGCCCCGTCCTTCACGTGGACGCGAATCGACAGGTCCTTGGCCACCTGATGCGTGTGGTCCATCGGGAACCAATACCGCAGCGTGCCGTACAGCTCCGGCAGCTTCTGCGTGTAGCTGAGGAAGATGCGTTTCTCTTGCCGCCCTTCCAGAGGGAAGATGCGCATCTTGAAGACGTTGCCCTCCATCATCTCCAGCAGGGCCGGGTCGCGGTTCTGATAGCGAATTTCGTCGTAGATTTGCTGGCCGCGGAAGCGAGGGACCATGCCCCCTTCGTTGAGCTTGCCGCTGACGTACATCGCCAGCCGGCTGACCGAGGCATCCGGCGGCAGCGGGAAGTAGAACGTGCCCTCGGTGTTCCAGGGGTTGTGATTGAAGAACGTCTGGTCGATGGTCGTGCGGGCAATGCCGTCTTCGATGTACACGTCCACGTGATACTTGCGGAGCGTGAGCCGCACTTCCTGCCCCCAGGGATCCACAGCGATCAGCCCGGCTTCGCCCTCGGGCTTTTTGACCAGCAGCTCTTCCTGCGAGAGGGCATCTTTGGCCCAGCTCACCAGGTACGAGAGCCGCGGGGCCGGCTGCCGCGTGGGGGCCCGCTCGCCCGTTAGGATGCCCTGCTCGCCCGCCCGCAGCGCGACGCTGCCGCCGCGGCCGGAGAGGGTGACCGTGCCTTGGGCGACGGCGGCGAGGGTTTCGCCACGGCCCTTTGGCGTGGAAGGCGACGACGTGGCAGGCGAAGCAGGCAAGAATGCCTGCCCCACGGGTTGGCTGCTGGCCGAGACGTAGAACCGCGTGCCGGTGGCCCTGGCCTCGCCCTGCGGCGTGGTGACGACGAACGGCCGGTCGCTCTTGGCGACGATCAGGTAGATTTCGCCTCGCTCCAGCGACAGCTCGCGCGGCCTAGGCATCGTGAACTTGGCCCCGGCCTGGGCCACGACGACCGTGCCGTCTTCCAGCTTCTTGCGAATCACGCGGTCCGCTTCAATCTTAGCGACCGCGGGCGTGGCGGTCGGTCCGGGACCCGGATCATCCGGTGACTGCCCGGCGCGAAACGCCCAAGCCAGGAATATCGCCAACACCGCCGCCGCCGCGACCAGGCTCCACCGGCGGCGGGTCGCGCCGTAGCTCGCGAGGCGATAACTTGATGCGGGATGACCCGAGGCAAGATGCGTTGGTGCGACGTTCCTCGACACCAGGTGGCCGTTCCAGGGAGACGCGGACGAGGGGGTCGGGCGGTTCATCTCTCGCTCCTTGAGGGGCAATCCGGCGGGCGAAAGCTCGCCGGTCAAGAGTTCGTTGGGTAGGGCAGGCCGCTGGGTTTGGGCGATTTCCCGTTGCTTGGCAAGCTCTCGCTGTTTGGCCTTGAGCTCGTGGAGCATCCTCGCCGCCTGGCCGGCGGGCAGAACCGGTGCGCTCTCTCCGGCCGCCAGCAGACGGCGGAGATTCTCCTCGAAGATACGCTCGTCTTCGATACGCTCGTCTTCGATGGGCTCGTCCTCGATGCGCTCGTGCCTGCGCTCGTCTGGGGCATGCTCGTCGCGATGGTCAGACATATTCACCTCTAGCGCTCACTTCTCACTCACGTCGATTCCCGCCAGGGCCAGAAACCCTTCCCGGAAGGCGGCCCTCGCTCGGCGGAGCATCGACTTGGCCCCGTCCAGCGTGGTCTTTCGCCGCCGGGCGATGGCCTCCAGCGGCTGATCGTCTACGTAGCGGGCCTCGAGCACCGCTTGATATTGCGGCGGCAAGGTCGCCAGCGTCATGGTCACCAGCTCTCGCGTCTGCTGGCGCTCGAGCAGCGCCTCGGGCAGCGGCTGCGAGTCGATCTGCCGCCATGCCTGCCGCAGCGTTTCGTCGATCCGTTCCCCATCCTTTTCGAGCTGCGTGCTGCCGCGGTGCTGAGCCAGCAGTCGGCGGATGACGTTCCGCGCCAAGGTGCGCAGCCAGACCGTCATCCCGCCGCGGCACGGATCGAACTCCCCGAGTCGCTCCAGCGCGGTCGCGAACGTGGCCTGCGTGGCGTCGGCCGCCAGGTCCGGATCGCGGCCCAGGCGAAAATAGGCGAACGCATAGACGCCCGACTGATGCTCGTGGAACCAGCGCTCCAGGGCCGCGGCATCGCCGCCGGCCAGCCCGGTCAGGAGCTGCCTTTCTTCGCAAGCCGGCGAATCGGCTTCAGGCACGATCGCGTTGGTCAAGGCGGTCGCGTTCGTTGAAGCGGTATGTTCCTTGGGAGGCGTCACGGCGACCCCAGGCCTTCCCACCAATATGTCATCAGAGGGGGCGAAAGTGTCGCCGTATTTTGAGCGAGGGCCGCGGAGGAGCGGTTCCCAGGGCCGTTTACGGCCCTTTGCCGCGCAGCGGTTTTAGCCCCGGCATTCATGCCGGGGACGGCACCACAGAAAGTCATCCTAGGCCCGTTCACGGGCCTTCACGAATCGCGGCTTGAGCCACT
>JBGQHD010000598.1:0-4086 GCA_041497795.1 Planctomycetia bacterium | reverse complement strand
GCCCAGCCCGGCCGCCATACGCCGACAGCATCATCCCGCTCGCGCCGCGTGATGCCGACGGACCGGCCTCGGGGAAGACCGAGCCGCCTCGAGGAACCTGCTGCGGGCCAAGCGGGTGCGGTTAGAATCTCAGCACCACCCCAGCACCCCGGCTGCTCCAAGCAGCCGGGGTGCTTTCCCAGCGGTGCTTCCCAGACCAAATCCTTATGCACGACTCTTCGCTGTGGTTCCCCTACACGCAGATGCGGACGCGCGGCGAGTACCCCAAAGTCGTCTCCGCCCAAGGGGTGTATCTGCACTTGGAAGACGGGCGGCGGCTAATTGACGGCATCGCCTCCTGGTGGTGCGTCATTCACGGCTACTCACACCCGGAGATCAATCAGACGGTGCGCGACCAGCTAGACCGCATGGCGCACGTGATGCTGGGCGGCCTGGTGCATCAGGGAGCGATCGACCTGGCCCACAAGCTCGTGGAGATCACGCCCGAGGGATTGAACCACGTGTTCTTCGGCGACAGCGGCTCGGTGGGGGTCGAGATCGCGCTGAAAATGGCCGTGCAGTATTGGGCCAATCGCGGCCGGCCGGAGAAGGGCCGGATCGTGGCCTTCCGCGGCGCGTATCACGGCGACACGTCGGGCTGCATGTCCGTCTGCGACCCCGACGAGGGCATGCACAGGCTCTTCGCGGGCATCGTGCCGCGGCAGTTCTGCGTCGATGGCCCACGGCGCTCGCGTCATGATCGAGAGCCTGCGAGAGAAGACATCGACGCGGATATCAGGCCGCTAAGGCAATTGCTCACGGCGCACGCCGACGAAATCGCCGCCGTGATCATCGAGCCGCTGCTGCAAGCCGCGGGTGGATTTCGCATGCACCACGGGGCGTACCTGGCCGCGGTCCGCGAATTGTGCGACGACTGCGGCGTGCTCTTGATCTTCGACGAGGTGGCCACCGGCTTCGGCCGCACCGGCACGCTGTTCGCTGCGGACCGGGCCCAGGTCGCGCCGGACATCCTGGTGCTGGGCAAGGCCCTCACGGCCGGCTACCTGGGGCACTCGGCCACGCTGGCCACGTCGCCCGTGTACGAGGCGTTCCTGGGCGACGACGAGCGCACCGCGTTCATGCACGGCCCGACGTTCATGGCCAATCCCCTGGCCTGCGCCGTGGCGCTGCGGAGCATCGACATTTTTCAGCGTGACAACTATCTCGAGCGCGTCGGCCGGATCGAGGCGTTGCTCCAAGAACACCTTTTGCCGCTGCGCTCGCCCAAGATCCGCGAGGTGCGCGTCATGGGGGCCTGCGGCGTGGTGGAGACCTGCTCGGCCGGCGATCTGACGGGCGTGCAGCAGTTCGCGATCGAGCGCGGCGTGTGGCTGCGGCCGCTGGGCCGCTACCTGTACACCATGCCGCCTTATGTGATCGCGGACGACGAACTGCTGCAAGTCGTGGCCGCGATGCGAGAGTGGTTCCGAGGGACGGCGGCCAGCCCAAAGTAGCCATCTCGCTCCGCGAGATGCGGCGGGTTCCGCGAGCCGAGCGGGACCGGAGGCGCCGCCTCACGCGGCAAAACGGGTGCCGCTCGGCTCGCGGCACCTACACGCGAAGCGTGACGACTACGCCTACTTCGTCTCCGCCTTCGGTGGTGTGGCCAGGCCGACTTGGCTTGCCGCCGGGAACGGGTCGTTGGCGACCCGCTTGCGGAACTCCGGTTGCTCGCTCAGCTCTGCTTGCCTGGTCGTCAGCCCCAGGGGGTCGAGCCAGCGCCTGGCCTGGCCGTCGCTGCTTGCGCAGCCCAGACAGGCCGAGCACGAAGCCGCCGCCAAGAAATGGCAGCAGGCGCGCCAACGGAACCGACGGTTCACCCGGCCGAGCGAATCCATGAGCTGCTCCGAGAGATCGTTGTGCCATCCCGCGCGGGGCCGAGCTTACGGCCCAATGACGCCGTTCCCCGGCCGCGGCTGCTTCATGAAGGCGGGAATTGAGGCAGAGGGACGTGGTGCCTCGGTCTGTTGCGCGAGCAATCCGCAACCCGCGGAGAGAATGGCCGCGACCGCCAGCAGCATCCAGAGTCCGAACCTCGCCGTGCGGCGCGGCCGCACACTCGTCCGCCGCGCAAGCCAGGGTAAACCCGCCCCCCCTCGCTGGTATGCCGGGTAGGTTTTGCCCCGCCGCGAACCGTTGCTGCTCATTGATCTGGCTCCGAATGAGCGATGGACCCCGCGGATCGCCCGGCACCGCGCGCAATGCTAGCCGCAAACCAATGGCGGCATTCGCCGGAGATGATCCACCGTCTAGTAGAAGAGCGGCGGACTTTCGCAAAAGTCATCGCGGCCGTCTAGAGCAGTTCGCCGGGCGAAAACCCGGAAAGAAGCCCGGCTTCTCCAAAGAACCGGGCTTCTTCTGCGGGACGGTCGCCGGCCTCGCCGAGCGTTTGCCCACCCGCACCCGCCCGGCTACAATGATACCTGTACAAAACGCTGGCGTGGTCCACGGACCCCGAAACGCGGAGGCTGCCATGTTGGTGGCGACCGGAATGGGACGTAATATCGAGCTGAAAGCGCGGGTGCGCAACGACTTTACGGCCGCGCACGCCGCCCTCCAGTACCTGCCGGCCGCCTACCAGGGAGAGCTTTGGCAGCGCGACGTGTACTTCTATTGCGCCGACAAGAAGGACCAGGAGCCCGGCCGAGTGAAGCTCCGCGGCGAATCGCTCGACGGCCAGAATTGGGACTGGAGGTTCATCTGGTACTCGCGGGCCAACTCTCGCAAGTCGAAGGCCAGCGACTACCGGATCGCGCCGGTCATCGTGCCCGACCCCGTGCTGCTGGCCGAGACGCTCGACGCCGCCTGGGGCAAGTACGCCGAGGTGGACAAGCACCGCATCCTCTACCTTTACCAGAACGTGCGGATCCACCTGGATGAGGTGGTGAACCTGGGGCGGTTCATCGAGTTCGAGGCCGTGATCCAACTCGAGGACGAGCAGCAACTGGCCCACGACAACCTCAAGCGGCTGATGAACCTCTTCCAGATCGAGGACGGCGACCTGGTCGAGCTCTCGTACGGCGACATCATGCGCAACGAAATCTACCGCCTCGGCCGCTGAGTCGTAGGGCGGACACTCTTGTCCGCCGCTTTGCTGCATTCCCGTCGCGTCATTTCGCCGGCTTGGTTAGCTTCAGCCGGTTGGCTTCCGCGAAGCGCCGCTGAGCGGCGTGCACCGCTTCCAGCCGGCGCGATTCCGCCGCTTTGAATGCCCCGAAGCGAACTCTCAGCCGCTCCGCCAGTTCGCCGGCCGTGAGTTGCTTGTCCAACAGCCGCTCGATTTCGGCCAGCTCCGGCTCGAGGAGCGACTGCTGCGCGGCGAGGAACTCTTGGTGCGCGGCATAGAGTTCACTGGCCTGGGACAACTCGGGCACACGCAGTGCGTCGCTGCGCTCCTTGGCGACGGCCAGCTCGCTGCGCAGGCGCTGCAGGGCCTGGCCCAATTCTTCGGCCGACGGTGGGATTCCCTCGTCGAGGGCCGGACGCAGCGTCCGGCCAAACTCTTCCACCGCCGTCTCCAGCCGGGCATGAATGCCGGCGAGGCGGTTGTTGAAGTCGATCGCTTCGTGCCCGCAACCGGCGAAGACCAGCAGCGACCCCGCCAGCGCGATCAACCAACGGCGCATGCTCACAACCGGTGTGCCTTCAACAGGTGCGTCACGGCCCGCATCCCCGGCGTCTCACCATCAATTCTCGCCGAGAGGACGGGCGTTCAAGGTCTCGGACGGCGTAAGGCGGACACTCCTGTCCGCCGCGCGCGCTTCGGAGCCCCGCGGCCAATGGGTCAACCCTACTGTTCTTTCCACCAATCGCGGAAGCGCCGCGGGGCGGGAGCCGGGAAGTCTCGCTCCGCCGTCCAACCGTGAAGCTGGCCCGGCAAACGGCTCAGCCAACGCTGCTTTCGATACCAGCGGCCCACCGTCCGCGTGGCCAGCCACGTCGCCGCACGATAGAGCCACGGCCGGCGGAGCATCGCCGCCCACACGCGATAGGCCAAGCCTTCCAGCCGGTCGCCTTCCTCCGCCTCATCGGCGTCTATCTCACCGG
>JBGQHD010000597.1:0-4087 GCA_041497795.1 Planctomycetia bacterium | reverse complement strand
TCCTTGTAGAGTCGGAGCCGTTCCTTACAGTCGCCGCGCTCTTCCTCAGGTGCTCGCCGCAACGACTCCCATTGACAGCTCGCGGCCTCCGCGAAGTCGCCTGCCTCAGCGTATGCGGCTGCCAGCGTCGCGAAGCAATCCCAGCGATCGAAGCCGCTCAGTTCGCAGGCCCTGTGCGCCAACTCGACTGCCTTCGCGCCATCGCGGTGCTCTTCGTCGGGACAGGTCGCCAGGATCCACGCCCAGCCACTGCGGGCATCGACGTCGTTGGCATCGAGCTCAATAGTTCGCTCGTAGTCGGCGATCGCCGCAGCGTAGTCTTGCATCTGGTAGTGGCAGAGGCCGCGATTCAAGAAGGCTGCGCCATAGTCGGGAGCCAGCCGTATCGCCTCGTTGAGGTCGGCTAGCGCGCGTTCGTGCTCGTTCCGGGCAGCAAGCCACCAACCGCGCCGGCAAAAAGTAAAAGCGTTCGGCGGGGTGGGTTCCCATTCGCCGGCACCCAGGAATTGCGCCGCCAGCTCGGCGAGGCCCTTGCCAAGAAACCGGCGGGACGCGCTTTCGCCGGCGTCCTCAACCCGGGCATGGGCGACGAAGGCGCGAAGCTGCTTGCGATGATCGCCAATGATGATCCGGAAAAGAATTCTCGCCAGGCGGTAACTATGTGCTTGTCCGACATCCAGGGCATCGAACGAGCCACCCCACCAGAAGCCCTGTAACCCGTTGGTTCGCCAGTATCCGCGAATCGCTTCTGCGCTCTCATGGTTCAAGAGCAAAGGCTGGGCACCGATGACCTCCTCTTCCTCATTCTGAGTGATTCCCTCCTCAAGCCACACGGGAAGCTCCAAATGTCCCAGGAAGGCATGAGTGATTTCATGCACTGCGGACGAACGCAAGCCGTCCAATTGCGGACCCGGAGAGATCGCGACATGGGTATAACCATGTCGAATGCACGTGGCCGCCGACACGGCGAATTCACGCTCGGCGTAAAACTGGGACACATACTCGTCATACGTTTCGAGATCGGCGAAGAGCAGGATCACGAGAGGCCCTGCCCAGTTCACCCTGGCAAGATCGCCGAACTTCTCGGTGAGCGATGCCAGCGCGAACTCGGCGTACTCGAGCACCGGCTCCGCTTGTTGGCTCGCCGCCGGAGCAAAGAGCCGCACGTCTTGTCCTTGCAGCGTCTGGTAAGTGCCGCCGAGGGCCTCGTTCAAGAGAGTCAGCCATTGGTCGGCGACGTTGGTCCAGGCTTCGCGCCGGTCTGGCTCAGCGACGTGCGCCTCAACCCACGTCTTGATGGCATCCCACCTCGGACGAGGCAGGTGGAAGGCGCCCGGAATGTCACGCAGGTTGACCGCCATGAGGCTGCTCGCTAACGGGTCGTACGGCGTGCGGTGGATTGCCGCCGCTTAGCCGGACTCGGCCCAGGCCGTGTGGACAACGAGACCACCTTCCGGCCGCTTGCTCGTTGCTCCTTCTTGAGGTCTTCGAACATTGCCTTGATGTCGTAGTTGAAGCGCTTGGCATACGCGTCCCGTAGCCGGCGGATTTCTTCCACAATCAGGTCCGCGGTCATCGCAATTCCTCCAATAGCTCTTCCGGCGTGCAAATGATCGGCGGTTGGTAGCCGGCCGCTCGGCAGGTCGCCTCGACGGAGGCGCGCAGCGATGCGTTGGCAATGTGGCGGCAGTTCCACGTTAGCAGGTAGTCCATGTGGTGAACAACGGCCAACGCGATGTGCGACGCATCCGCCTCGGCCTTTGGCGGGAGAAGATGCTGGCGAACTAACTCGTCGGCCAATGCGGCCGCCTCGTCGTTGGCTTCCAATTCCTTGATACCCTCGAGGAACGCCTCGCGTTCCTTCGCCGCTTCCGCGTCCCCCGCGCGGGATTCTCGCAAAACCGGCGCAGAAACATAGAGATCAAAGTCGCTTCGGTGGCGATGCCACCAGTCGTGCGTGATCTGCTGATGGGCGGCGGTGATTAAGTCGCGGCTGGGACGCGAAGCCAAGTGGCCGATAATGCTTGTTTCCAAATAGACCTTCGACTTCGTGCGCCTCTTTGCCTTCTTTTTGGCCACAGTGTTACTCCTTCGCCCCTCACGCCGGCCCTTCCCCGCCTGTTGCCTGTAGCCTGTAACGTGGGTGTCCGTGCGGCGTCATTGTAACGCCGCCACTACCAAATCCCCCACTTCCCGCGTCCCGTAGCCCATCTTGCCCGCCGCTTGGCTCTTCATCTTCGTGCCGGTGACGTGCTGCACGGCTTTCATAATCCGCGCGGCCGACGGCTCGTGGCCGGTGTGTTCCAGCAGCATGGCCATGGCGCAGATGGCGGCGATGGGGTTGATGACGTTCTGGCCGGTGTATTTGGGGGCGCTGCCGCCCATCGGCTCGAACATGCTCACGCCGCCCCGGTCGGGGTTGAGGTTGCCGCCGGCGGCCACGCCCAGGCCGCCTTGGATCATCGCCCCCAGGTCGCTGATGATGTCGCCGAACATGTTCGTCGTCACGATCACGTCGTAATGCTCTGGCGTCTTCACCATCCACATGCAGCAGGCATCGACGTGGTTGTAGTCGGCTTTGACGTCGGGATATTCCTTGGCCACCTCCTGGAACGTGCGCCACCAGAGGTCGTGCCCGAAGGTCAGCACGTTCGTCTTGGCCACCAGCGTGAGCGTCTTCTTGGGGCTGTTGCGCTTGCGCGTGTACTCGAAGGCCCAGCGAATGCAGCGCTCGCAGCCCTTGCGGGTGTAGACGGCCGACTGCGTGGCGACCTCGTCGGGCGTCCCTTTCTTGAGAAAGCCGCCGGTGCCGCAGTACAGGTCTTCGGTGTTCTCGCGGATGACGACGAAGTCGATGTCGGCGGGGCCCTTGCCGGCCAGCGGCGTCTCCACGCCGGGGAACAGCTTCACCGGCCGCAGGTTGATATACTGATCGAGCTGAAACCGCAGCTCCAGCAGCAGTCCCTTCTCCAGCACGCCCGGCGGCACCTGCGGGTGTCCGACGGCCCCCAGGAAGATCGCGTCAAAGCCGCGCAGCTCGGCCAGCACGCTGGCGGGCAACGTCTCCTTCGTGCGCAGGTACCGCTCGCCGCCGAGGTCGTAGTTCGTCAGCTCGCAGGTGAAGCCGTCGCGCGCGGCCACGGCCCGCAGGATCTTGATCGCCTCGGCGGTCACTTCCGGACCGGTGCCGTCGCCGGGGATGACGGCAATTCTGATCGTGCTCAACTGAGCCGCCTCGTCTGAGTTCGTTGGGTAGGCTTCCAGCCTGCCGGACGGGCAAGATGCCTGTCCCCACTTCGTGGAAGCGATGAAGAACGCGCTGGCGGCGCGATTCGCGCCGCAGGTGCGAAAAGGCCGGATTCTAACTCTGCGGCGCTGCCTCAACAAGTTGGGCCAGTGAGAGCGCAAGAAGCCCGGCTTCTCCAAGAAGCCGGGCTTCTGGGTCTCTTCCAGCGGTGGCAGCCCCCGCCGGGCACAACTATAATCGCGCGTAGGCCCTGCCATGCTTTGGCCTGGCCCCTCCTCCCTCGTCCATCGTCCCCCGCCATGCGTTGGCCGCTGCGCATTCAGATTCTGGCTCCGCTCGCCGCGCTGATGCTGATCACGCTGGCCGCCGTCAGCGCCCTCAACGCCTATCTCTCGGCGCGGCTTTGTCGGCAGCAGATTCAGCAGCAACTGAGCAACGTGATTCGCGAGATCAACGAATCGGGCTTTCCGCTCAACGATGCCACGCTGGATCAAATCGCCGGCTTGTCGGGGGCCGAGTACGTGTTGAGTGACCAGGCCGGCCGATTGCTCTCGACCAGCCGTCGCGACCTGTCGCTGACCGCGTTTGTGCCGCCGGAGGAGTTCAACCACCTGACCCTGGACGAGATTGTGTCGGCCATCGAAAAGAGACGCTCCAGCCAATTGGCCAACAAGGCACCGGACCCTCCACAGCCGGCCTGACTTTGGCAACAGATTACTTGGCCAACTCGCGAATGGTTAACGTGTACGCCCCGGCGCCGCGCTCTTCGAAGGAAGTGGCCACGATCCGGTAGAGGCCGTCCGCGGGCGCCTCGAAGACCAAGCGTGAGTTGAGATTCAC
>JBGQHD010000596.1:0-4089 GCA_041497795.1 Planctomycetia bacterium | reverse complement strand
AGGGAGAGCGAATAGCCCTTGCGGTATTCCGTCTTAATAATCTTGTCCAGGTCCGCCGCGCCCTTCGCGGTCATCTTTTCGGCGTCCCATTCCACCGCGGCGCCGAGGCCTTCCTTGGCGGCGGCATAGACGGCCAGGTTGCCCAGCACGACCGTCTCGGTCAGCTTGCCGGAGTAGTCGGCAAAGTTCGACATCGCGGGCTTGCCCCCCTTGATGGCATTGACCCACTCGGTGAAGTGGCCGGGCGAGCGGGTGTACTTGAACTCCTTATCCGGGAAGACCTTCAGCGCGTTGTAGGTGCCGTCGGTCAGCACGCCGGAGTTGTTGTAGTCGCCGGCATAGTCGCCCGGCGAGAACAGCTTGCCCTTCTCGCCGATGAACAGTGAGCCGGTGTTGATCAGGCCGCCGTGCTGCTTGGAGTTGACGCCCATCTGTTCGGCCGTGGGCAGAATCTCCCGCGCGGGGCGATTGCGGCCGTCGTACCAGTACATGGTCACGGCCGGGCGGCCCTCGATGGCCGGGAACTTGTAGGTGATCTTCGAGTGCTGCGGGTAGCTGTCCTTGTTGTGGCCCGAGCTCTCGGCCTGCACCGAGACCGGGTCGCGGAGGTTCAGCGCCGCGTAGGGCAGGTTCATCGTGTGGCAGGCCATGTCGCCCAGGGCGCCGGTGCCGAAATCCCACCAGCCGCGCCAGGCGAACGGATGATAGCTGTCGCCGTAGGGACGATACGGCGCCGGGCCGAGCCACAGCTCCCAATTCAGCTCCTTGGGCACCGGCTTCGCCGCGCTGCGCGGGCCGCCCTGCGGCCAGATCGGCCGGTTGGTCCAGACGTGCACTTCGCTCACCTTGCCGATGACGCCGGCCTTGATCATGGCGGCCGACTTCCGCAGCGCGGTCTCGGAGGTGCCCTGGTTGCCCATCTGGGTGGCGACCTTCTTCTCCTTGGCCACCTGAGCCATGGTGCGGGCTTCGAAGATCGAGTGCGTGAGCGGCTTCTGGCAGAAGCAGTGCTTGCCCATCCGCATCGCCATCACCGAGGCCGGGGCGTGGTTGTGGTCGGGCGTGCTGACGGTCACGGCGTCGATCTCGCCGCCGTACTTGTCGAGCATCTCGCGGTAGTCGTGAAACTTCTTGGCTTCCGTGTAGGTGGCGGCGGCCTTCGAGAGCTTCTCGTCGTCCACGTCGCAAATGGCGACCACCTTGCCGTGCTGCGGGCGAGCGGCGTCGGCCGTGTCGCTGGAGCCCTTGCCGTCGATGCCGATGCAGCCGAAGCGGATTTCGCCGGCCGCCAAGGCGTACACCGAGCGGCCCGCCACGCCGCCGGCGGCCCAAAAGCCGACGCCGGCCGCGGCCGAGGTTTGCAGAAACTGACGACGATTCTTACGACTCATTTCCAGACTCCTCGAATGCGTGATGCGGGATGGATCCGATCCCAAGTTGGGGTGTAGGACGGATTTTCAATCCGTCCGTCATGGGTGGACGGACGGATTGGAAATCCGTCCTACGTGCCTGCCGATCACCCTCTCTGGCGCTTCGGCCGCCGGTCAAGTGGTTAAGCCTAATCTGTGCCGCGCGGGTCTGCAATTATGTGAGCCGGTGGAAGGTCAGAAAAAGCCATCATAAGGCGGACACTCCTGTCCGCCGAAGCCCCGGCATCGCGGCCCGCGCGCGGGACTGAATTCGCACCCGGCGGACAGGAGTGTCCGCCTTACGAGCCGGTAAGCCGGACACTCTTGTCCGGCACCGTTCGTGCGAGCTACGCCGCCTGACGGCGGCTCTGGCCCACGCGCCGTCGTGCTGACCAGCACGAGAAGAGCCCGGTAGGCGTCGTGCCGCGGCCGTGGGCAATGGGGCGGACGTCGATTTCGTCCGCGTCTGACGCGAGCCAGGCAGCGACCTCTTCCGGTCGGAACCAACGCTCCCACGGCTGATGGTTGGAGAGCGGCTGGTGCGAGGCGTTCTTGTCGATGATCACAATGCCGCCGCCGGGACGCACGACGCGGCACAGTTCGGCGACGGCCCGCCGCGGCAGCAGGGCGTGCTCGATCGCCTCGACGCAGATGGCGGCGTCGAACTCGCCGGTGGCGGCCGGAATGCTGACGAGATCGCCCTGGCGGCCGGCCACGCCGGCGGGAAGCCGAGCCAAGGCCTGGGGCGAGACGTCCACGCCGACCAGCTTCGCCTGCGGCATCGCGCGCTGAAGGTGCCGCAGGAACCGCCCCTTGCCGCAACCGACGTCGATGATTCGCGGCGCCGGCCCCAGGCGGCCGCACGCCTCGAGCACCGCCGTCAGGCGGCCGTCATCCGCGTCGATCTCGCCGGGGAAGTCGTTCTCGGCGGCGGCGAAGGCGCGCCGCACTTGCCCTTGCAGCGCCTCGAGGAACAGCGCCGCGGTCAGCGGGCATGCGGCGCGCAGGCCGTAGCGCGCTTGGCGGCCCCAGCTACCAGGGAAGCTGCCGCTGGGTTCTTGACGCCGGGTGAGGGCGGCCAGCGCCAGGTCGGCGCGATGACGTTGCTCTTGGTGACATTCCTCTCGATGACACGCCTCTCGACGGCACTCGCCCCGCGAACCGAGCTTCTGCCAAGTGCTGGCCAGGATCGCCAGACCGACGCTGGAGACCCAGCCCTCGCTCGGCAGCGCCGGCACGTCGCCGCCAGGCGTTTGTAGGGCGGCCGCGCGGCGCAGCGCCGCGCGGGCCACCGCGTGCTCGCCCAGGTCGGCCAGCGCCTCGATGCCGTATGCCCACCAGTGCGTGGGGGCGTTCCAGCCAGCGATGTCCGCGGCGTTCAACTGCCGCCGCAGCGAACGTCTCGCCAGGCGTTCCCACTCGGCTTCGTTCAGAAGCCGCGCGGCCTCGATCAGGGGCGGCAGCCACGACAAGGCCAGAGACCTCGGTCCCCAGCGGTCGATCGACCCCGGCGGCGCGTCGCTCAGCCGCGGCAGGCCCGAGGCATCGAACTGGCGGCCGAGGAACGCGGCAGCCCTGCGAATGGCTTCCGACACGGCGGGCCGGCTCGCTTCCCCGCGCTCCCGTCCTGGCACCGCGGATTCCCACCGTGCTCGCTCCGTCCACGCGGCCTGCAGTGCCAGCAAGCCGCGCAGGGCTTGCGACGTGTGGAATCGCGAGAGGCGCCCTCCGCCGTCGGGAAAGCTGCCGTCGAAAGAGCTGCCATCAGAAGAACGGTTATCGTGCGATTGCATCGCTAGCAACTGCTGCGACCAGGCGGCGGCGATCTGCAACTCACCCAGCCTGGCGGCCGTGGCGATGGCCCGGCCCAAGGTCACTACGCACGGAGAAGCCGCGCCCGGCGGCTGCGAATGGGCGGGCGCCAAAGCCTGCGTCAGCCACTCGAACGCCGCTTCGGCCGCCGGCCGGCGTTTGGGGCGGATCAGCCGATTCCAGCAGCTCGCCAACCGCCGCCCCAGGGCCCGCGGCGCGCGGCGCGCCAGCGACGCCTGCCGGGTGAACTCGCTGATGGCCAAATCGCTCACGGAAATCCCGTCCTTTGGCTGCTTTCGTGCGAGGCGTGCCGGCATTATGTTGATAGCCGCGGCTGCCACCAACAGCAGAAATCGGCAGCCAAGGAGGTAGCCGAAGTCGCCAGACTTCGGGCAGCCTGAAACTCCTCTCCCCAATAGGGGGAGGAGTTTGCGGAAGAGACTTGAGCCACCCCTGACGACAAGGAGTAACGAATGACCGGCGTACGAGTTCTGGTCGGCACGCGCAAAGGGGCCTTCGTCCTCACCTCCGACGGCAAGCGCCAGCGGTGGGATGTCAGCGGCCCGCTCTTCGGCGGCTGGGAGATCTACCACCTGAAGGGCTCGCCCGTCGATCCGAACCGGCTGTATGCGTCGCAGTCCAGCGGCTGGTTCGGGCAGATCATCCAGCGCTCCGATGATGGCGGCAAAACATGGCACCAACCGGGGACGCCGGCCGGCGAGCCGACCACGGCCCCCGATGGCGCGCCCAAGGCCGAGAGCAACAAGTTCGTCTACGATATCTCCCCCCAAACCGGTAAGCCGCTCACGACGCACCAATGGTACGACGGCACGCAACACCCCTGGGAGTTCAAACGCGTGTGGCATCT
>JBGQHD010000595.1:0-4092 GCA_041497795.1 Planctomycetia bacterium | reverse complement strand
GGGAGAGGATCGCGGCGACGTCGCGATCGAAGTCTGGCGGCTTCGCGGCGGCGCTGTTCTTGGGGTCGTTCTTAGTGCCGTCGTCAGCGCAGGGAACGGCCACCAACAGCGCGAGCCATTGGGCCGCGGCTAACACACAGGCGGCAGATCGCGCGCGACCGGTCATCTCGGGCTTCCAGCGAATACGGCAGACAACGCACGGAAGAAACAATTGTAACCAACGACGTGCCGCAAAGTCGTGCACCGCAGAGGAACGGAGGACGCAAAGACCTCTCCTTTGGCGTCCTTCCATCCTTTGCGGTGCATGTCCTGAGTTAGCCTATTGGCTAGGGTATGTAGCAAAACTCGGCCAGGTTGAAGATCGCGTGGGCCAGGTCTTTCCAGACCTCGCGGCGCGTCAGCACGTCGCCGCCGCCGGCACCATCGCGGGCAGCGAGCTGGCGGGCGGCCTCGACGAACCGCTCGCGCTCCGCGGCGGAGGGTGCGCGGCCGAGCGCGGCGGCGAACAGGTGATCGACTCGGGCGGCCACCGACGGATCGCGCCGTGCGGTAAGTTGCTCGGCCCAGACCGCTGCCTGGGCGTGCACGAAGGGGTCGTTGAGCAGCGCCAGCGCCTGGGCCGGCACGTTCGTGACGTCGCGGCGGCCCTGGGCGAACTTGCCGCCGGGGAAGTTGAACACGCCCAGGAAGCTCGGCGACTCCATCAGGTTGTTCTTGATGTACACGCTGCGGCGGCCGTGCCCATCGAGCGGCCCGGCGAAGAGCCGCCGGTCGGGATACTCCTGCTGACGGTACGGCTGAATGCTCGTGCCGAAGAGCATGGGGTCCAGCCGGCCGGAGACGGCGAGAATCGAATCGCGGATGGCCTCGGCCTCCAGCCGCCGGGCGGGATAGTGGTGCAGCAGGCGGTTGGCCGGATCGGCGGTGCGGACGGCGGCCGCTTGCGATTCGTCCGGCCGGTGCGCCATCTGGAACGTGCGCGTGAGGACGAGCGTGCGAATGAGCCGCTTGAGCGACCAGGCCCGCGCCTCACCCACGGCCGCTCTTCCAATCGAGGAGGGCGGAGAGCCAGCGAATTCGGCCGCCAGGTAATCGAGCAATTCGGGATGGCTGGGCAGATCACCCACATGGCCGAAGTCGTCCACGGTGCGCACCAGGCCGGCGCCGAACAGGTGGTGCCATACGCGGTTGACCATCACGCGGGCCGTGAGCGGATTGTCCGGGCTGGCGATCCGCTCGGCCAGATCGAGCCGGCCGCTGCCTGCGCGGTTGAACCGCTCATTGGGCGTGGAAAGCACTTCCAAGAACCGCCGCGGCGCCGGCTCGCCCGGCTTGGTGCAATCGCCGCGGACGAAGACCGGCTGCTCGAAGCCCGGTCCGCAATCGGCCAGGCCCGGCACGATGCGAGGAGACGACAAGCCGGCCTCGATCCGCCGATACTGGGCGCTGAGCGTTTTGACCCGGGGCGACATGCGAAGTCCGTTGCTCAAGAGCCCCTGCTGCAGGAGCGCATCGAGCCAGCGCGCGTCGTCGTCGGTGGCGCGATCCTCGGCCCAGGCCTTGATCGCCAGCTCCACGACTTGGGCATACCGCGCCGCGAGATCGGCCAACGAATCCGGCGCCGTCTTCGGCGCCGCCAACTGCATCACGAACCCTAACTCCGCCTTCGGCGGCTCTGGGCCATCGTGCAGCACCACGCGAGTCATGCCCCAGTGCGAGCGCGGGTTGGCGGCGGCCTTCTCCCACGGCAGGCGATAGTTCTCCTTATCGCCGCCCAGCGCGCTGAGCTGGTCGGGGAACTTGGGATTGTCGAGCATCGTCATCAGCTCGGCATACACGCGCAGCGCGCTGGCGTCTTCCGGCAGCTCGAACGTCACCCATTGCGGCTCGTCGCTGGTGAGTGCCCGGTAATTCTTATAGTTGAGCTGGCAGTTGTTCGAGACCAGGCGGACGGCGCTGCTGCGTTGGCCGACGACCTGGAAACTAATGTGCTTCTTGGTTGCCGCTAGCGGCGGCGAACGGAGGGTGCCGTTGAGCCTGTCGGAAAGCGCGTGCGTGTAGATGCCGGCAGGCAGAATGGCGCGGACCAGGACTTCCCCTTCGCCGCGGAGGGCAAAGTCTCCGCCACGGCTCGTGCCGCCGCGGAGCCCGTACCCGCCGGACTGCCAATCGCCGGTGCCGCCCTGGCGAAAGTCCACCAGCGTGGTGAAGTGCTTGGCGTTGAACTCCGCGCGCTGCCGCTGCTCTTGGGCATAGCGATCCACCAGCTTGCCCCAGGCGGCCTGCAGCGTGGCGGCGTCGGCCGGCTTGGCCTCGACGATCGACCACCACGGGGCGAGCGGGGCTTCGAGCGGCAGCGGGGCCGTCGGCATGGTGGCTGCCCAGCGCTCCAACCGGGCCGGTTCCAGGCCGCGAGCCAGCTCGGCGGCGTCAGCCTGCTTGCCGCGAGCGGCCGTTGCGGCCAACAGGTATCGCCCAACGTCCCGCGCTTCACGGAGCCAGAGAACGCCCAGTTCCTTACGGATCTCTTGCTTCAACGCCCGCAGCTTGGCGAGCGACTCCGCCTGGGCATCCGGCGCGTCGATCGTGTGGCTGACCAGCCGCGAGCTGCGCAGCACGCCCAGCATTGAGTAATAGTCTCGCATCGACACGGCATCGAGCTTGTGGTCGTGGCAGCGGGCACAGGCCACCGTTGTCGCCAGAAAGGCCTTGCTCAGCGTATCGATCTGGTTGTCGGCGATGTCGAAGCCGATCTGCGGCAGGCTGATGCAGTCGTCGTGGTTCACCTCGCCGAAGCGATAGAACGCCGTGCCGATCACCGATTCATTGAACCGCTCAGCCTGGTTCCAACGCGGATTGGCCAGCAGGTCGCCGGCGACGTGCTCGCGGACGAGCTGATCGTACGGCACGTCGTCGTTCAGCGCACGGATCAAGTAGTCGCGATACCGCCAGGCATGATGGACCTCGTAGTTCCATTCGTTGCCGTGCGTCTCGGAGAACCGCACGATGTCCATCCAATGCCGCGCCCAGCGCTCGCCGAAGTGCGGCGAGGCCAGCAGGCGATCGACCAGATCCTCGTAGGACGGATTGTCAATCCGTCCGCTTTGACCCGGCTTCTCGGACGGATTGACAATCCGTCCTACGAACCGCTCCCCTTCCTCCGGCGTCGGCGGCAACCCGGTGAGCACCAGGCTCAGCCGGCGAACGAGCGTGCAGTGATCGGCCGGCTCGGCGGGAGCGAGGCCTCGCGCCTCCAGCTTCGCCAGAATGAACCGATCGACCGGATGCGACGACCAGGCGGCGTTCTTCACCGCCGGAACAACCGGCTTGCGCACGGGCTGTAGGCTCCACCACGTCCGCCGTTGGCGCAGCACGTCGGGCCAGGTGGCGCCGGCGGCCGTGGCAGCCGCCGAGCCTGCCACGCGCGGGTCGGGCGCGCCCATTTTCACCCAGGCCTCCAATGAGGCGATGGCGGCGGCCGGCAGCTTGCCCGCGGGGGGCATCTTCAGGTCTTTGTCGTCGTAGCGCACTGCCTTGACGATCAGGCTCTCGTCCGGCTTGCCGGCGACGACGGCCGGTCCGATGTCACCGCCGTCGCGCAGGCCGTCGCGCGTATCCAGCAGCAAGCCACCGCCGGGCATCTTGCGTCCGCTGCGCTTGATCCCTTCGGCGGAATGGCATTCATAGCAGTGGGCCACCAGCAACGGACGGATGTTCTTCTCGAAGAACTCGTCGCCCGCGCGATCTCGCGGCGTTTCCTCCGCCGCAATCGGAGTCGCGGCCGCCATCCACGCCAGCAGCGCAACGCCGAGGAGCGCTGTCATGCGGCCGCGTGAGACACGAGGAGAATGGCCGTGGCGGGTGTTCATTCGAGGACGACGACGAGGCAGGAGGAGGACGAACGAAAGCCGCTCGCCCAAGAACCGGTCGCGCCCCGTGGTCGCGGCTCTCCGAGACGCGATTGCGAGTCTCGGAGAGACTCGCCCACGTGACCGGTCAAGTCTGTCACCCTGAGCGCAGCGAAGGGTCTCGGACGCCGCCTCGCGAGATTCTTCGCTGCGCTCAGAATGACAGGTGACCGGTCTCTAGGGT
>JBGQHD010000594.1:0-4093 GCA_041497795.1 Planctomycetia bacterium | reverse complement strand
TCGCCCACGCGCTCGGCCGTGATGTTGAAGACCCCGCCGTGCTGGCCGCCGCCGCCGCCGCCGCCCTGCTGGCCGCCGAAGCCCCCCTGCTGCTGTTGTCCACCCCCCTGGCCACCGCCCTGGCCACCGCCGCCGAAGCCCCCGCCGGCCTGGGACAGCACGCCGACGAATGCCTCGGGCAGGCGCACGTTGATCGACTGCTTGGTCTTGTTCTCGATAAGCACGGTCGCCTGCTTGGAATTCATCAGGATCAACTTCACCTCAACCTTGCCAGACTCCATGGCCGAGAACAGCTCCATCGACTCGGCCGACGGATCCATCCACGACTTGTCCGTGATCCGAATGTTGGGCTTGCGGTCCGCCGCCCAAGCAAAGCTGGGGGCCAAACAAGCCACCACTGCCCACACTTGCCATGACACCTGTCGCTTCATTGGCTCTCCTCCGCTACGAGGTCTTCTCTGGGTCTTCTCTGGTTCCCGTGTGCCACCGATCGCATCCGCCGGAATGGTCAGCCATTCTCCTCGCACAGGCGGAGCCACGATGGCTCCATCTGGTCTGGAGACAGGCTGGCGCTTCCGCCAGAATTCTCTACAATAGAGTACCCATCCGGCTGCGGAATTCCAAGCAGAAATCGGCTGCTTTGCGTTTTGCCCGGTAACTCGATTAGTTAGGATGATCTTCGCCCGCCGCCGGACCCCCACGGCCCTTCGCTCGAACATCCGAGAAACTTCCATGACCGTCGCCACCCATCGCCGCCGTTTTCTTCAGACCTCCGCCGCCGCTTCGCTGGCTTTGGGCTGTGCCCCTCTGGCGAGCGGGCTCGCCGCCGAGGAAAAAAAGCCACTGTTCCAGATTTCGCTGGCCGAGTGGTCGCTGCACCGGGCGCTGTTCGCCAAGAAGCTCGATCACCTGGACTTCGCACCCACCGCCAAGACGAAGTACGGCATCGAAGCCGCCGAGTTCGTCAACCAGTTCTTCAAGGACAAGGCCAAGGACCGGAAGTACCTGGCCGAGGTGAAGAAGCGGGCCGACGACGCGGGCGTGAAGATCCTGCTCATCATGTGCGACGGCGAAGGGAGCCTCGGCGACCCCAACGAGGCGAAGCGCAAACAGGCGGTTGAGAACCACTACCAGTGGGTCGAGGCCGCCAAATACTTCGGTTGCCACTCGATCCGCGTCAACGCCCACAGCGGCGGCAGCTATGAGGAGCAGCAGAAGCTGGCCGCGGACGGCCTGCGGCGGCTGTCGGAGTTCGCCGGCACGCACGGGCTGAACGTGATCGTGGAGAACCACGGCGGTCTGTCGTCCAACGGCAAGTGGCTCTCGGAGGTCATCAAGTCGGTGGACAAGAAGAACTGCGGCACGCTGCCCGACTTCGGCAACTTCAGCCTGGGCGGCGGCAAGGAATACGACCGCTACCAGGGCGTCAAGGAGATGATGCCATTCGCCAAGGGCGTGAGCGCCAAGAGCCACGACTTCGACAAGGAGGGCAACGAAATCCACACCGATTACTTCCGCATGCTGAAGATCGTGCTGGATGCCGGCTATCACGGCTACCTGGGCATCGAATACGAGGGCGGCAAAATCAGCGAGGAAGAAGGGATCGTAGCCACCAAGAAGCTCTTGGAACGCGTCCGCGAGAAATTGAGCCAGAGTTAGTTGTAGGACGGATTGCCAATCCGTCCGCGGCGCAGTCGCCAGGGACAACGTCGGTCTCTGCCCGGCCTCACCACCCCAGTGCCGCATACCCAAAGATGCCCGTGAACGCCGCGAAGAGCACCGTCAGCAGGTGGTATCCGGCCTTCAGCCACCACTTGGTGAGGTGCGGCCGGGCGTCGAGCACCGTCTGCAGCGACAGCCGGATGCCCCAGAACACGGCCGTGTAGGCGCAGATGGCTCGTGCCAGGCCGGTGCCGCTGGCCAGCTCCTCTGCGTTCAGCAGGCTGATCAGGCCAAGGGCTACGATCGAGAGCACCACGTAGCCGCCGTAGACCCAGAACAGTTGCTGGTGCAGCCGCGGCAGCACGGCCAGGTCCCGGCGCCAATTCAGCCGCAGGGGCACGAGCGACGACGCCACGAGCACGCACAACTGCCCGGCGCCCGCCAGAGCAATCAGGTTGGGCAAGGCGATGAACATGGGTCCTTCTCCTGTCTCAATGAGGATCGAGGGCGCCCGCGGCTTGCATGAACGGCAGGACAACCTCGCGGATAAAGGGTGGGTGAAAGAGCAAGCCTGCCGGCGCGGTTACCAGGATCGCGGTGAACAGCCAACCGCGGAGGCCGCGTCCCAGCCCGAGGGCTCGGCCGATCTTCGACCGTTCGCAGAAGAAGCCGCCGGCTTGCAGGGCGAAGTACGCCGTGGGCCAGCCGTATCCGCCGCCGGCCGGCAGCGAAATCACCAGGTCGTGCACCACGCCGCTGAAGGCAAACACGGCGATGGTGGCCCCGCGCGGCCCCAACCGGCCCGCCAGCGGCCGATACACGTGCCGATGGGCCAGGTCGCGGAAGGCCGTATTCCACCGCGCGCCCCAGAAGTCGCTGAGGCTCGTCGCGGCCGACGGGCCCTGCATCAGCGGTCGGGCCTCCACGCCGGCCGACCGCCACAGGCAGCTTAGCAGATGAAACGCTCCGAAGTGCAGCATCAGCGCCAGGCCGATCATGCCGATCCAGCCGATCAACAGTTCGCGGTCGGCCGGCAGCAGCCTGGCCGCGCCCCAAAACAGCCCCGCGCCGATGAGCAGCTTGGTCGCCGCCCAGCAGTATTCGCCGATGTTCGGTCCGGCGTCGCGGATCGAGCGGTTTGCCCGCAGAAATGCCGCGGCGTCCAAGCCGGGCCACGCCAGCCAGTAGGCTGCTCTCCGGGCCAGGGGGCTTGCCGGCAGCGCCGTGCGGGTCCAAGACAGCCACTTGCAGGCCAGGAAAACCGCCTCCGCCAGCACCCACATCATGGCCCAGCGCGGCCAGTCGGCCGGAATCGTCAACATGACCAGCGGCGGCGCCAGCGCGAGCGGTAACCAGGCCAGGGCTCTTCCGGTGATCGAAGGTGACGCAAGGCTTCCCATGCGTGGTCAACCGAAATAGAGACCGTCCGCGCAACCAGGCCCGTGGAGTGGTCGGGCTGGTCCGAAGCGCAAGCCCAAGCGGAACCTATGCTTGCCACTCGTGATCAACAGCAGCCACAATACCTAGGATGCGGATATAATTCCCACGGGCCGGCGAGACCGGCGCGTACGGAGAGAAATGCCATGCCGATCCACGACTGGACGCGCGTCGATGCGGGCTTGTTTCACGCGTTTCATCACGGTTGGATTGAAGAACTCGCCCGCGCGCTCAACCGAGGTCTCTTACCCGCTGATTACTTCGCTCTTCCGGAGCAGAACATCCGCGGCCCGATTCCCGACGTGCTGACCTTGAAGCTCGCGACGGGAAACAAGGAGTCCGCCGAGAGTTCCGGCGGTGTCGCCGTTGCGGCGCGTCCGCCCCAAACCCGCTTGACGAAGCGTGCGGAAGCCGACTCCTACGTGCGGAAAGCCAGCCGCATCGCAGTCCGGCATCGGCACGGACGCGTGGTGGCCGTGATCGAAATCGTTTCACCGGGCAACAAGGGGAGTCGGGCTGAGTTTCGGGCTCTGGTGGAAAAATCCGTGGACCTGATTCGTCAAGGAATCCACCTCTTGGTGATCGATGTCTTTCCCCCCGGCCCGCGCGATCCGCAGGGGATCCACAAGGCGATCTGGGACGAATTCCAAGAAGAAGATCTGGACCTGCCCACCGACAAGCCGTTGACTTTGGCAGCGTACGACGCTGGCCCGGATGTTGTTGCCTACGTGGAATTCGTCGGCGTCGGGGACGAGCTGCCGGACATGCCGCTGTTCCTGAGGCCGGAGGTCTACGTCGCAGCCCCGCTCGAAGTCACTTATCAGTCTGCTTGGAACGTGTTCCCCGCCGCGTTGAAGGGGCTGCTGGAGACACCCCCTGGCCACGCGCGCTCCGCCCCGTGAACCACGGGCGGCGGGTGCCTGGGGGCTGGGGGCTGGAGCGCAGCGCAAGCCCCAGCCACACCCCCCACCGGCTTGTTATCGGGCGCTGAGCG
>JBGQHD010000593.1:0-4099 GCA_041497795.1 Planctomycetia bacterium | reverse complement strand
GCTACCTAATGTGGTGGGGCCCTTCCCACCACCCACCCTACCAACGGCCCGCGTCTAGCACTGGTGGGCACAGCCCCCCCAACGCCGATGCCCGCTGAAGCGACAACCCGACCCGACACCGTGCTCGATATCGACGCGCAGCAGGTCGGGGCGCTGTACGCCAAGGCGCTGCTCTCCGCGACCGAGGCGGCCGGGCAGACCGAGTCGGTGCTGTTGGAGTTCGATTCGTTGATCGCCAACGTGATCGACCGGCAGCCGAAGTTCGAGTCGGTGCTGGCTTCCGGCGTCGTGCCGGCCGAGGAAGTGGTGGGCGTGATCGACAGGGCCTTCGCCGGCCGTGCCTCGCCGCTGTTCCTCAACTTCCTCCGCGTGCTGGCCAGCCATGGCCGGCTGAAGAATCTGCGGGCGACGCACAAGGCGGCCCACGAGCTCTACAACAAGCTCCGCGGCCGGGTGCAGGTCCGCGTGACCACGGCTACGAACCTCCGCGAGGAAATGGCGACCCACATCGCCGGCGCGATCCGCGGCGCGCTCGGCCGCGAGCCGGTGCTCGAGCGGCGCGTCGATCCCGACCTGATCGGCGGCCTCGTGCTGCAGATCGGTGACACCGTTTACGACGGCTCGGTGGCCACGCAGTTCGAGCGCCTCCGCGTGCAGATGCTCGACCGCAGCGTCCACGAAATCCAAAGCCGGCGAGAACGATTCAGCTCCGCAAGCTAAACGTAGGGTGGGCTGTGCCCACCAATTGGACGTACTTGGTGGGCACAGCCCACCCTACAGAAGAGCCTTCCATGAAATTCAAAGCCGACGAAATCGCCTCCGTTCTGCAAGCCGAGATCGAGCACTACGAGTCGCGGATCGACGTCCGCGAGGTCGGCCGCGTGCTCGAAGTGGGCGACGGCATTGCCCGCGTCTACGGCCTCTCCGGCGTCATGGCCGGCGAGATGGTCCGCTTCCCCAGCGGCGTGATCGGCCTGGCGTTCAACCTCGAAGAGAACTCCGTCGGCGTGATCATCCTGGGCGATTACCTGGGGATCAACGAGGGGGACGAAGTCCGCAGCACCGGGCAACTGCTCAGCGTGCCCGTGGGCGAGGCGGTGATCGGCCGCGTCGTCGATCCGCTGGGCAATCCGATCGATGGCAAAGGGCCCATCGTCTCCAGCGAGCGGCGGCCCGTGGAGGTCATCGCCCCCGGCGTGGCTGAGCGCGAGCCCGTGAGCCAGCCGCTGCAAACCGGCATCAAGGCCATCGACGCGATGACGCCCATCGGCCGCGGCCAGCGCGAGTTGATCATCGGCGACCGCAAGACGGGCAAGACCACGATCGCCATCGACACGATCCTGAATCAGAAGGATTCGGGCGTGAAGTGCTTCTACGTGGCGATCGGCCAGAAAGAGTCGAGCGTCGCCAACACCATCGAAGTGCTCCGCAAGCAGGGGGCCATGGATTACACGACCGTCATCCTGGCCGGCGCCAGCGCACCGGCACCGCTGCAATACGTGGCCCCGTACGCTGGCGCCGCGATGGCCGAGTTCTTCATGTGGAAAGGCGGCCACGCGCTGTGCGTTTATGACGACCTGTCGAAGCAAGCCGTGGCCTACCGGCAGTTGTCGCTGCTGATGCGGCGTCCGCCAGGCCGCGAGGCCTTTCCCGGCGACGTGTTCTATTGCCACAGCCGGCTGTTGGAGCGGGCGTGTAAGCTCAGCAAGGAGCTGGGCGGCGGCTCGCTGACGGCCCTGCCGATCATCGAAACGCTGGAAGGCGAGGTCTCGGCCTACATCCCGACGAACGTGATCTCGATCACCGACGGCCAGATTTACCTGGAGCCGAGCTTGTTCTTCGCCGACATTAAACCGGCCATGAACGTCGGCATCTCGGTTTCCCGCGTGGGCGGGGCAGCCCAGGTGAAGGCGATGAAGAAGGTCGCCGGCGGTCTGCGGCTGGTGCTGGCCGCCTTCCGCGAGCTGGAGGCGTTCGCCCAGCTCGGCACCGAGCTGGACCCGGCCACGCAGATTCAGCTCGACCGCGGCTATCGCATGGTCGAGCTTTTGAAGCAGAAGCAATACTCGCCGATGAACGTGGTGGATCAGGTGTTCAGCATCTTCGCCGGCACGAAGGGGCATCTGGATAAGATTCCGGCCAACCGCGTGCGGGAGTGGGAGACGGAGTTCCACGCCTTCATGCGGGAGCAGAAAACCGAAGTCCGCAACGAGCTGTTAAAGACGATGGACATGACCGACGACTTGGCGCAGAAGATCGAAAAGTGCATCGCCGAGTTCCAGGTGCAGTTTGCCAAGAAGCGCGAAAAGAACGTGAAGGCGGCGTAGGGTGGGCTGTGCCCACCAAATGTGCGTCCCACTGAGTTGGGTGTGGAAGCGTCACTAGAGGACCCGAGCCGAGCAATGGTGGGCACAGCCCACCCTACCCATGGTCAACCCGCGCGTTTACGATCGGCGTCGCAGAAGCATCCGCAACATCCGCAAGATCACGCGGACGATGGAGCTGATCGCCACCGCGCGCTTCAAGAAAGCCATGGACCGGGCCGCCGCCGCCACCTCATACACTAAGCGGATCACCGGCATCGTGGCCAAGCTGGCCGCGGCCGGCCTGGAGGTCAGCCATCCGCTGTTGGAGCCGCGCGACGAGATCAAGCACGCGATCCTACTGGTGCTGTCGGCCAACCGCGGCCTGTGCGGGGGGTACAACTCGAGCATCGTCCGCGTGGCCAACGAGCGCCGCGAAGAACTGATCGGCACTGCGCCTAACGTGAGCGTGCCGCGGGTAACGCTCGAGGTCTCCGGCAAGCGCGGCATCACGCTCTTCAAATATCGCAAGATCGCGGCCGACGTGACCTACACGCACTTCGAGGACAAGCCGTCGTTCGATGAAGTGGACTTGCTGGCGACGCGCTACCTGGAGAGCTACATCAGCGGCGATCTGGACCGGCTGGACGTGGTGCACACCAAGTTCCTCACCCCGGCCAAGCAAGTGGCCGTGGTCGAGACGCTGCTGCCGCTGGGCTCGCTGGAGGGGGCCGAGACGACTGCGCCAACGGGCAACGGCACACGGAGTGTGCCTGCTACGGCGGCGGCGCAGTACGAGTTTCTGCCGTCGGCGGCCAGCATGCTGGAAGAGGTGGTGCCGACCAGCTTCAAGATCAAGCTGTTCAAGTGTTTCCTCGACTCGGCGGTGAGCGAGCAGATCGCCCGCATGGTGGCCATGAAAGCGGCCACCGAGAACGCCGACGACCTGATCAAGTCGCTCAGCCGAAAATACAACCGCGCCCGCCAAAGCCGGATTACGAGCGAATTGCTCGACGTGATCGGCGGGGTGGAGGCGTTGAAGGGATAGTGACTGACGCATGCAGACGGCTGTGAACTGGGACGCCACGGACCCGCAAAACAACTGACAGCGTTTACATGTGAACCACGAGTGAATCCCGGGCCAGCTCCACGCAGGCGTTTTGGGTCAGCAGGTCCGCGACCTGCGTCATCTGGGTCTTGAACAGTTCGACGAGGTCGGTGTTGCGGATGTTGCCGGTGGTGACGAGGAGCAGCTTGTAAGGCTGCTGGTGAAGCAAAAACGAATCCAGAAAATCCGTGTCCTTGGTAATCACGATCCGCTGCTCCGCCGTAGAGAGGCGGTTGATTTCGCCGTCGGGCGTGCGATTGGCGGCGGGCAGGTCCAGCGTGTGGACGGCCTCGTGCCCCAGCCCTTCGAGCACCGGACACAACCGCCGCGGAAGCTGTGCGTCGATGAGAAACTTCACTGCGTGGCCTTTGCAATCGCCCTGACGCGCGCCAAACGTGCCGCATAGGAGAGACAAGCCTGAATGTCTTCCAGCTCCAGGTCGGGATAATCGCCGACGATTTCCTGCGGAGTCATGTTGGCACTCAGCAGCTCCAGGATCGTCTCAACGGGATAGCGCAAACCGCGAACACACGGTTTTCCGTGACAAATCGTCGGATCAAGGGTGATTCGTTCGAGATAACTTGAGTTGTTCTGCATCTGACAACCTCGCCGTAGGGGCGCGACGACTTCTGATGATGATTGTACCGCCGGAAGATGCGTCGCAGAAGCGCGGACATCCGTAGCCCTC
>JBGQHD010000592.1:0-4107 GCA_041497795.1 Planctomycetia bacterium | reverse complement strand
GATCCCTGACTCCTGATCCCTGACTCCTGATCCCTGACTCCTGATCCCTGACTCCTGATCCCTGACTCCTGTCTCCTGACTCCTGTCTCCTGACTCCTATCTCCTGACTCCTGTCTCCTGACCCCTGCCTCCTGCCTCCTGAGGTGCCCGTCTTGCTTGCCCGTTGGCCGATCCGCAAACAACTGCTGTTGGACGTGACGCTCCTGTTGGCGCTCGTGGCCGTGTTGTCGGCCAGCACGCTGTACGGGTGCTATGCCTATCGTGGATTGGTCAAGAGCCTGGGCCAGCTCGACGAGCTGCGGCTGGTCAACGAGCTGGTGCGCCGCGTCAACGAGGTTCGTCTCGCCGCCTGCGAGCTGAGCCGGCCGCAAGACGAGCCATCGCTGCTCTTCCCTCCCCTGGAGCAGCGGCCGCCGGAGACGTTTGAGCTGCGCCATCAGCTCGGCGAAGTCCGCGACGTTCTCGCCCGCTACCGCGACCAGCTCGAATCGACCGAAGACACGGAGCTGCGGATCGGCGGCGGCCAGCGCGAATGGGCCGCGCTGCGCGCCATCGAGGCCCGTCTGAGCCGCGTAGAGAAGGAATGCGGCAAGCTCGACTTGTTCGACAACACCCGCGCCAGCCAGCTTCGCGCCGAGACGGAAAAACTCCAGGAAAAGGTGGGCGAGCTCCCAGGCGAGCTGCGCCGCAGCATCCTGGGATGCACTCAAGAGGTGCACGGGGTCTATCGGACTTTCCTGGGCTTGGCCTACGCCTCCTTGGCGCTGACGATCGTCACGCTGGCGCTGCTCGTCCGACTGGTGTACTGCAACGTCTTTCGACCTCTCCGCACGCTGGCGGAAGGGTCGAGGAAGGTGGCCTCCGGCAGCTTCGACTACCGCCTCCAGCTCGACAGCGGCGACGAGCTGGCCGAGCTGGCCACGGCCATGAACGACACTACGGCCCGCTTCCTGGAGGTCCGCGACCGGCTCGACCGCCAGGTGCAAGAGCGCACGCGGCAGATCGTGCAAAGCGAGCGGCTGGCCAGCGCCGGCTTCCTGGCCGCCGG
Source organism: Planctomycetia bacterium (assembly GCA_041497795.1). GTDB lineage: Bacteria > Planctomycetota > Planctomycetia > Pirellulales > S012-138 > JBGQHD01. The sequence goes on along the minus strand of JBGQHD010000592.1, from coordinate 3,059 downwards.
CGTGTCGCACGAGATCAATAACCCCCTGGCCTCGATCGCCATGAGCGCCGAATCGCTCGAACGCCGTCTGATCGACACGCCCACGGCCGCGATCGAGGACGACATGCGCAGCTACCTGCGGATGATCGCCGCCGAAGCCCAGCGCTGCCGGGTGATCACCGCCAAGCTGCTCGACTTCTCCGGGCTAGGGGAGGCGAGGCGCGAGCCGACCCCCTTGGGGCGCGTCATCCAGGAAGTGGCCGAGGTCGTGGGGCACGTCGGCAAGTATCGCGGCAAGCGCGTCGAAGTCGATGCGCCCGCCGACGTCGTGGCCGACGTGAACCCGCACGAGATCAAGCAAGTCGTGCTGAACCTGGTGACCAACGCCCTGGAGAGCATCTCGCCGGAGGGGCTGGTGCAGGTGCGCCTCCGCCGGCGCGACGGCCAGGCGGAGATCGTGGTCCGCGACAATGGCATCGGCATGACCGAGGAAGTGCAGCAGCACCTCTTCGAGCCGTTCTTCACCCAGCGGCCCGGCGGGCAGGGAACGGGGCTGGGCCTGGCCATCACCCATCGCATCGTGGCCGACCACGGCGGTCAGATCGAGGCCGTCAGCGCGGGGGCCGGCCAAGGGGCGGAATTCCGCGTCCGCCTGCCGCTGGAGAGCGAGCCGGCGAAGGCAACCACCATGACCGCGGCGTAGAAACTACCGAGGCTACAAGCCACGGGCGTAAGACCACGGACGAGTCCCCGCCCCGTCACGATGTCTTGAGTCGATGCTTGTCACATCGGGGGCAGATCGATTCGCCCAGCGCGTTGAAAACCCCCTCTTGGAACACCTGAATGAGCCCGTCCGTGACTCGTGCCAGATGGCCGCAGATCTGCTCGCAAATCCGCGCCCCCTTAGCAGCACGCGATAACGCGACGGGATGCAGGTTGATCATCTGGACAGCCCGCCGCAAGTGAGCGCGGACAGGTTCCAGGTCGTCCTGACTCACGTGCGAAGGCAAGGCTCCAAGCAGGGTATCCATCCTCGATCGAAACTCTTCGGAGTCGCGGTCGTATCGGGAGAGCAGAAGCCTCCCGCCTTCAGACGTCAGCTCGATCGTTCCGTTTCTCCAAGGCGCTTGCGCGTCGAACGCGATCGCCAAGCGCTTCTCCGCGGGTCGAAGCGCCGAAGCGAAGGACGCTGGATCGGGGCAGGTCTCGTTCGCCCCAAACACGCTGTACCACATTCTGAGCTTCATGGGCGCTTCCCAGGATGCTCGGTTAACACCTCCGGTCACGGCCACGACGGCATCAAGAACACGCGTTCTCAGCGCGGCACGTTGTCTGAGACCATGCGGGCCGTATTGGAAATGACCGTCGGCTGTGAGGCCCCGCGAGCCTGGGCTTCCAGGTGGACACTGAAATGGCCCCACTTCCGGCAGCATGCCGCGAGCCACGGCGTGCAGCTCGTCCTCGTCCTTTGCCAGTTGCACTTCTTGCCGCAGGCCCCGGCCTTTCTGGCACGTGATCACCCAGAAGTACCGCGTGGACTGGTCTCGCCGTCCCGAAAACCGATACTGCACGCCGAACAGCATGCCAGTGCCATCGGGCAACGTCTGTGCCAGTGCGACTCCGGCCGAAAGTTGCACCTGCACGCGCGAGCCGGAATTGGACGAGCCGCCCGGCGTCGCGGGCGGAGCGGTCCCCGGCAGACCAGGCGCCGGCGGCTGAAACACGGTGCTCGGCGACGGCACCGTCACGCCGACCGCGTCGCCGACCGTCGCCGGGCGGGAAACCACCGGGCTTGTTCCTGATGCGCCGGTTGGCGCACCGGCCGAGGGCGACGTGGGAGAAGTCGTCGTGGCCGCGCCGGCATTAGGAGCGGCGGCGACGGCATGGGGGCTCTTGGCTGCCGGACCCTGGCTCAGCGAAGCCGTCGGCATCTCGCAGCCGGTCAGCAGCATCGCGATCGCGCCGCCCAGCGCGGCGAGAGGAAAACGCTGAACCAAGACCCGGTGCATCGGACGCTCCTCGTCAGAGAAAGTTGCCCCTCAACACCCCGCGGCGGGCGGCGATCATTATACATCGCGGCGGAGAGAAGTTCACAACCTTGATGCCGGCATTGCCAGCAGCGCCGCGCAAACTCGCCTCGCCACGCTTTGGCGGCGACGCTACATTTCCCCCTTCGCAAGGTGTTACTCGATTCTCGCGGAGGCCACGATGCGCACGTTGTTCATTTTCTTGTTCGGGGTGGCGGCCGGCGCCGGCGGCATGTTCGTCTCGCACACCTACCACGTCGTTCGGGCGGACGACGGCTTCCACCTGGTGCAGAAGCTCACGCCGCAGTTCAACGACACCTACGTGGACATTCGCAATTTCGATCGCAACGCCTGGGACGGCCACCGCTCGCTGGCCGTCGCCCTGGTAAAGGCCAACAAGCCGCAGCTCGTCATCCAGGGCGCCGGCGAAAACCTCCGCAACGCCGCCAAGGGAGTGCTCGATTATCTCGACGGGCGGGTGACGCACTAAGTTGAGAAGATTGGCGGAAGAAGCCTGGCTTCTCGATGGGTGGCTGGGGCTGTAGCGCGAGCGAAAGCCCCGGGGCTGTAGCGAGCGAAAGCCCCGGCGAAACTGCTAACGCACGTTCCAGGCTACAAAGCCGCTCTTCAACGCTCTGCAAGTGGAACGCTCGTGGCACCTCCGCGCTGGTGGGCCTACCACAAACGCGTCACACCGTATTGGTCAAACACGCCATCATCACTGACGATCGCCATCGACTCGGAAATCGCCTGGGCAGCCAGCAAGCGGTCAAACGGATCGCGGTGATGAAAGGGCATCTTGGTCAGCTCGGTGGTATGTCGGATTTCGATGGGGAGCACTTGAAATCCTGTCCGCGCGAGCGCCTGGCTGAAGAACACGTCAAACGGTTGATGCAAAGTGTATTTGCCGATGCTGATCTTGATGGCGATCTCCCAATGGCTCGCTGGACTGACGAACTTGGCGTTGGCCGCTTCCAGGATGTGGTTCAACGCCCCTTGACTGAGTCGCCGATCGCCGAGCACGAACCACAAGAAAGCGTGCGTGTCCAGCAG
>JBGQHD010000591.1:0-4117 GCA_041497795.1 Planctomycetia bacterium | reverse complement strand
CATCAACACCTACGCGGTGTTTGCCGAGCTAGCGCGTCACCTTGTCGCGCCAAACGGCCGGGTCGGCTTGCTCGTTCCCTCGGGCATCGCCACCGACAATACGACGAAGGAGTTCTTCGGCGAGCTGATGGAGTCACGGGCACTCGTTAGCCTCTATGACTTTGAGAACCGACGCCGGATCTTTCCGGACGTGGACAGCCGCTTCAAGTTTTGCACGCTGCTGTTCGGCGGCTCCGCGGTAAAGACGAAATCGGCCGATTTTGCGTTCTTTCTTCACATGATGGAGCAGCTCCAGGAGAAAGAACGGCACATCCGGCTCTCGGCGGCCGATCTGCGCCTGACGAACCCCAACACCCGCACCTGCCCCGTCTTCCGCTCGCGACGCGACGCGGAATTGACCAAAACGATCTACCAGCGCATCCCGATCCTTATTGATCACGGCCGCCGTGAGGGAGGCAACCCTTGGGGCATCCGGTTCCTCACAATGTTCCACCAAACGAACGACGCGGAGCTATTCCATCCACCCGAACGCCTGGAAGAGATGGGACTCAAGCTCCGCGGCAACCAATGGACGAAAGGCAAGCGGGCCTTCCTGCCGCTCTATGAAGCCAAAATGATCCAAGCCTACGACCACCGCGCGGCGAGCGTGGTCGTCGAGGAGGGTAACTGGGTCCGTCAAGGACAAACCGAGCCGACGACGCTGGTCCTTCACCAAAACCCGGAATTCGTCGTCCAGCCAAGATGGTGGGTCGAAGATAAGGCCGTCGAAAAGGTATTGGGCGAGCACGTGCGATCCACTTACCTGGCTTACAAGGACGTGACAAGTTCGACCAACCAGCGCACGATGATCGCGGCGATGATCCCCTCGGTTGCCGTGGTAAACTCCGCGCCGTTGGTCCTCACAGGCGAGAATGTTAGCCCACGGCTGCTGAGCTGCCTGCTGGGCAACCTGAATAGCTTCGCGCTGGATTTCGTCGCTCGGCAGAAGGTGGGTGGCGTGCACCTCAACTTCTTTATCGTCGAGCAGCTTCCCGTGTTGCCGCCCGACCGCTATGCGGGCCGCTGCCCCTGGAACAAGCGGCAGACGCTGGAGAAATGGATTTCCGACCGCGTGCTCAAGCTCACCTGCACCGCCGACGATATGCGACCGCTGGCCGAGGCCGCCGAGTTCGAGGCCGGCGTGCACAAATGGGATGCGACCGAGCGTGCCGAGATCATGGCGGAGCTCGACGCCGCTTTCTTCCTGCTCTATGGCATCAGCCGTGATGACGCGGAGTACATTCTCGGCACGTTCCAGGGCGCTAGCCGGCCGGATGAGTCCACCGTGGAGCTGTTTCGGACCGACGTTTCCGTTCTCGACGCGTACGATCGGCTGGCAGGGAAGTAACCCACGGGACGAAACCTGCGCGAAACCGGCTGAACTGCCGTGACATTCGGCGAAGAGTCAACGAAAACGGGGGCCGATTTGGCCCCCGCTGCGCGCGAATGTGCTGTGCGCCTTGCTGGCCGCGACCGGGTTACTTACTCTTCTCGCCCTTGGCTTTGGAAATCTCCTCCACGGCCTTCTGCAGCTTTTCGATTTGCTTCCTCAGCTCATCGACTTGCTTTTCGAGTCTGCGGTCGCCGCCGGCTCGCGGCACCTCGTATTCAAACGGCACGGGGCCGGCCACGGGGGGAATCGGCATCGGCAGCTTTTCCGTGAAGAAGCCCGCGCCCGGCCGCACCATCGGGACCACGTGCTTGCGCACCTCCTCGGGCAGGTCCTTGAGCTTGTCCTCGGTCGCCTCCCAGGTCTTGTCACCCTGCTTGACCACGATCTTGGCCGGCGATTCGCCTTGCTTGGTGATGGTGACGGTCATGTCCTTGGGCAGCTTGTGCGGGGTGATCCGCATCGACATGCCCAACACGCCGGGACGAAAACTTTCGGCCCGCCAACCGTCGGGGCCGGCGCGGTGCAGCTCGATCCAGCGGCGGACGTCGCCGGGCAGATCGTCGGTGCGCGGGGCCTTTTCGCGCTTGATCGGCGTGAGCTTAATGCTCTGCTTCTCGCCTTCACGCAGCAAGTGCAGCGTGATCTCTTTACCCTCGCTCTTCTCGACGGCATCGACCAGGCTGCGGATGTCGGTCAGTGCCTTATCTCCGACGGCCAGCAGGACGTCGTGCACCTTGACGCCGGCCTTCGCCGCCGGAGCATCGGCCACCGCCTCGCGCACCACCAGGCCGGCGTCCTTCAGCTTAAGCTGTGCCCGCAGTGCAGCGTCGGGCGGATCGCAGATCAGGCCGATCCAATAGGTCGGCACGGCGGTCTCCTCGCCGTCGCCCACGAGGACGCGCACGTCGCGGTCTCCCCCGCCAGGCGCTGCTCTTGCCGCTTCAACTCGCCGGATAATCACGTCCTGGGCCTGAACCAAGGTGCCGGCCGCCAGGACGACGGCCACGGAGCCTAACCAGCACGCACGACGCAGCCAAAGATCGCGGGACATGGGGATTCCTTTCGGGTTGAGGGAGAGTTGTTAGTTGTCAGTGGTCAGTTGTCATTGGTCGGTGGCCTGTTGACGAACAACGGACAACGGACCACTGACAACTGACAATCACTGATATCCATTACCGCCACGGAAGCGGACTTCCACTTGATCGAAGGGGAACACGGCACTGCGACCGTCGTCCAGCGGGACCGGAACGTAACGCCGCTGCGTCTGCACGTGGTGGCCGCGGCGGCGAAGCTCTTGCACCACCTCGTCGGGGATGGCAGGCGGTTGCTCGCGCAGCCACTGGGCCGGATCGGGGCCTTCGACGGCCGGCAGGCGGACCTGCTGCGGCGAGCCGCCCGGTCCGTCCACCACAAACTGCACAGTGCCCCATTTCTCCGCGCCCCACTGCGGGGGCTTGCTCCCGGCCACGGTCGGCGGGTCCGTGGATGCGGAACGCGCCCCCTCCACGACGGTGCCGGCCGCACCCGCGTGGGGCGATTTGGGCGACAGCCAAGTCCTCTGCATGAGCAAGCCCAGCGCAAAGGCGACCACGAAGCTCGCAGCGGCGGCGACGATACCCAGCAGCGGTCCCCAATGCCAGGCCAGTCTCGGCTGCGCTGCGCTATGCGGCGCTGCCCTGTGCGGCGCTGCCCCTTGTGGCGCCGCTCTATGCTGCATGGCTTCTTGTTGCGACGCGACCGTCGCAGTGAGCCGCGCCGGCGTCTCATCGGCCGCGTCGGGCTGCGAGTTGTCATAGGCGGCCCCCACGGCCCCCGGCTCGAGCGCTTCGCGCCAAGCCTGGGCCTCCAAGAAGGCCAAGGCACAATGCCGCCAGCCATCGGGCGATTGCTCCAGACGCGACAACAAGGCCCGCCGCTGCGGCTCGGCGACCTCGCCGTCCACCAGCCGATCGAGCCAGGCGTCGAGATGCTCCGGCGGCAGTTCGTCCACGCCCGCGGGGTCGGCCAGAGCCAGTGCTTCAACGTGCTCGTTTTCGCCGCGATCGTTTTCGCCGCCCATGTCGGCCCCCCCGAGTTCGGCGGCGCGGAAATCCCGATTCATGACGACACCTCGATCACCTGCATGCCAGCCAGCATGCCGCGGAGCTTTTTCCGCGCGCGGTGCAGTTTGGCTTCCACGGCGCTATGACTCATATCCAAATGGGCCGCGATCTGGTGATAGTTCCAGCCCTCGGTGTATTTCAACAGCAGGATTTCGGCATCTGCCTCGGGCAACGTCCGCAGGGCCGCGCGGACAAGTTGCCGTCGCTCGGCGGTCAACAGCCAATCGAGCGGATCGGCGCCGCCACCGCTCTCGCCTGGCCGCACACGCTCCGCGTATTGATCGGTCAGCTTCCGTGCTCGGCCGCACTTCCGCCGGTACAGCAGCGACTGCCGCACGGCCAACTGGTACAGCCAGGGAGCCACCTTGGCCGGGTCGTGCAGGGGGGCCCGCTGGGCCACGGCGGCCAGGGCCACTTCCTGCATCACCTCGTCCACGGCCTGCGGCTCGCCGGTCCGTGCTAGCACGACTGTCCGCAACCACCGGTCGTGCTGCGACAGCGCAGCCTGCCAGTCGATGGCAGGCGTCGAGCCGCACGTTTCGGCGGTGGCTGGACTGGTCATAAGCCAGAAGATGGTTGCCGT
>JBGQHD010000590.1:0-4118 GCA_041497795.1 Planctomycetia bacterium | reverse complement strand
CATAGACCGTGTGTTGCGCCTTGGGCGACGCGGAAGCGTGCTTGGCGAGGAACGACCGCTGCAGCTCGAGCCACAGCTCGAGGCGGTCCAGCTCCTGCGCGCGATCCACGCCCGGGTTGCGCAGGTCGTCCACGCCCAGCTCGGCGTAGCTGCCCGGTTGCTGCTGGGGCTGCTGGAACTGGAATTGGTCCGTGGCGCCGACGGTGAGCGGCGCGTGGCGCGGGCCCAAGAAGCCGGGGCCGAACGCGGCCCGGTTGAACGCCTGATAGGGGGCGATGGCCACGTAGCTGGGCAGATCGAAGGCCTCGCTGCCCAGCGCCTTGGAAAGCGCGGAGCCGATCGTCGGATAGCTGATCGGCCCGCCCGGCTGATGGCCGGTCCGCATCAGGAACGTGCCGCGACCGTGGTCCCCTTCCTTGGTGCTCAGGCTGCGAACCACGGCGACGTGCTCGCCCACCTTGGCCAGGTTGGGCAAGTGCTCGCAGAACCGCAGGCCCGGCGTGGAAGTTGCGATTTCCTGGAACTCGCCGCGGTAATCGGCCGGGGCCTTCATCTTCATGTCGAAGGTGTCGGTCTGAGTCGGCCCGCCGGTCATCCACAGCAGGATGCAATGCCGCCGCCGCTTGGGGTCGGCGGCCGCGGCCCGGGCAAGCGTCGGAAACCAACCGGACATGCTGCAACCGGCCAACCCCAGGCCGAAGGCCCGAAACGCATCGCGGCGAGAGAGAACGTTCATGTTTCACCTGTTCTAGAACTTAATGAGATGTCATCCCACCTGCCATGCGCGCCAGGGCTTCCGAACTCGGATAGCGCTTTTGTCGTCGCAGCTCATCGCGTTCTAGCGTTCGCTCGGCTGCGTTGAAACCCAAGATTCTTGCTGTCACTTCGCCAATGTCTGTCTTTGACTGAATGACCGTATCCGTCAGTTCAAAGTGATCCGACCAATTGTCGGTGCGAGGATTGTAAAACCGGATCAATTGGCCTGTCTGCGGATGAAGCGAACCAAGATCCGTGCCTTTGGAACGACAAATCGTACAGGCATACGTCGAGGCTATCGGATTCCGTTGCGCCGCCGTGCTTCTCGCTGATCACGTGATCGACTTGGCACCCCAGGTAGGTGTCCGACTCATGAATCAAGCAATACTCACATAGCCCTTTCGCTCGGGCGACAATCTGCCTGCGCAAGTCTGCGTTGACATAGCTAGTCATTGACGAGGTGCCGGCGAGCGCGCGCTTTGGCCAAACGCATCAAGTGCTCTAACTGCAAATAATGGTCAAGTTCCGAGGTCTCTTCAGTGGTCAGCCCGCTGGTCTTCTCTCGGTGAATCAGATCCGCGACTCGGTCCCGCGTTTCTTCCGAGGCCTCGAATCCCGCGACTTCCACCGGGCTCGTCCCGGCGGCAATGAAGTCTACGATTTCGTCGTATGCGCGTGCGATCATAGATTTCAATGGTTTAGGGCAAACTCCGCACTGTTGAGTAGCGCCCAAAGGATATCGCCCAGCGCCTTGCGGCGCTGATTCTCAGCCGCTCGGCGCTCGACGTAGGTCACGAACTTGCCCCGCTCCTGGTCGGTCGGCAACCGCGACAGCGTAGACAAGAACAGCGTTTCCACGCGGTCGGCCTCGCTGGCAAAGAACGGGGCGTCCATCGCTACCAGGATGTCGCTGTTGGCCAGGTCCGTGGCTTCCCGCACCAGCCGGCCGTTCATTAGCGTGAGCGCCTGCGGGATGCCGGCTTCGTATTCCGCGGCGGCCTGGCTGGCCACGCCGAACTTGGCCAGGAACGACTGCCGGTTCTGGTCGAAGCCGCGGAAGCCGACGGCCTGTCCAGTGAATTGGTTCGCCCCCTCGCGCTTCCGCATGGCCTCGGTCAGGCAGTCGTAAAGCTGCTCCGCCGTCAGCGTTTTGATAGCCATGCGGGCGAAAAGTTCCGGACGGTCCGGAGCATCGCCCGCCGATTCGCTGGAAAGCTGATAGGCCTTGGTCGCGGCCAACGTGCGGAGCAGGTTCCGCACATCGAAGGAGGTATCGACGAAGTACCGGGCCAGCTCGTCCAGCAACTGCGGATGGCTGGGGGCGTTGTGGTCGCCCAAGTCGTCCACGGGGTTGACGATGCCGCGGCCGAACATCATCGCCCACAGCCGATTGACGGCCGCCTTGGCGAAGTACCGGTTCTCGCCCGACGTCAGCCACACCGCCAACCGGATGCGGCGCTTCTGATCGGCCGTGTCGGGGCTTTCCGCCCCGGCCAGGAACTTCGGCGGCACCACCTCACCTGTCTCGGGAATCTTCACCTCGCCCGTGGTGGTGTCGGTTACCTGAAACGCGAACTGCTGAGGATTCTGCGGGCGCTGCAATTGGGCGAAGAAGGCGGCGTAGCCCCAGAAGTCTTTCCGCGTCCATTGGTCGAAGGGATGATTGTGGCACTGGGCGCATTGGATCTGCACGCCCAGGAAGATCTTCGACGTGCTGGCCGCCAGCTCTTCCGGCTTGAGTTGCAGGGAGGTGTAGAACAGTGCCGGGCCGGGCGTCTGGGCGTTGCCGCTGGTGACGAGCAGGTCGGTCACCAACTTGTCGTACGGCACGTTGTCGGCGAATTGGCCTCGCAGCCAGCCGTAAAAGCCGGCGTCGCCGCCGAATTGCACCACGTTGTTGTCGGCCGGCAACATCACCTTCCGCCAGTGGTTGGCCAAGTGCGTGGAGTGCGTCGGCTTGGTCAGCAGCAGCTCGATGAGCTTCGCCCGCTTGTCCGGGCTGCCGTCGGCGAGGAACTGCCGCACGTCGTGGACGGTGGGGATGATGCCGCTAAGGTCGAGCGACGCGCGGCGGAGGAACTCGGCGTCGCTGGCCGGGGGAGCGGGCTTGATGCCTTCATCGCGCCAGCGTTTGGCCAGGATTTCATCGATGCGGGCCGCCATCTGCTGCGAGGTTCGCGGCCGATCGACTTGCCTCGCCGGCGCGGCGACGGGCGCTGGGGCTTCGAGCGGAGGGGCCGCCCAGCCGGCCAATGGGAACAAGACGCCCAAGACCCCCGCCAACCTGGTCGCCGAGCGGGCCAGCCAACGCCATGAAGCCATATCGGCCTCCTCTCATACGTGGCACGGAGAGCATGCCGGGAATGACGCACGATCAGCAGTAGCCGAAGTCGCCAGACTTCGGGAGCCTGAACTCTGGGGAGCCTGAACTCTGGCGAGTTCAGCTACGGCAACGTTCGTCGCCACCTATTGTCGCAGGGCAAAATGCCGACGCAAGCCTGGATGGCCGCCAACTCCACGACCAACCGCAAATTGGTGCCCCCAGTGGTGGTGAAAGTTCAGTCGAGCGGCGTTCCAGCCGAGCAGTGCCCGGCGGTGGAACACGGCCTGGAGGCAAATCTGCGACCAGGTCTCGAAGCCAGCCAGGTTTGCCAACAATCGCTCGACTGGCTCGAAGCCCGAGTCGAGCAGATCGGCCTCGCGCGGCCGCACGCCTGGCGTCTCGACGTCGAAGACGTGCACCACGCCGAGATGTACCCTCCCAACGGGGGTCCGGTCGTCGTTGATCAGCCCCACGCAGCGCTGTCGGTAACGAGTGTCGAGGATGACCTCCTCGTCCAGCTCGCGGCGCAGCCCCTCTGCGTAGGGGTCGGCCGAGTGGGCGCCCACGTCGTTGGCCGAGATGTGCCCGCCGACCCCGACGCTCCGTTTGCGATGCAGCCGCCCCTCGCCCTGCCCGGTGCCACGCGTGTACCGGAACAGCCGCACGGCGCCGGCGGCGTCGGTGTGCCGAAAGATCACGTAGGGAATGAGCTGCTTCTGGCTGGGGTCTTCCTCGACCTCGCTCCGCGGCAGGAAGCGGGTGTGCGCCGGCTTCAGGAGTTCGTCGAGGTACCTGCCCGCCTCGTGACAGAAGCCCTGGAAATGGCCCAGGCGGTGGAACAACGCCGTGGGGACGACGAGCACACGTTCGGATTGCATCGCGGGGTTCACCCTCCTGGCGGACGTGGGGCACGTTTCTCAACGTGCCCGTGATCGTGTGGCTAAAAACAACGTGCGAATGCCGTCAGGATACCGTTGGCACTCGGCGAATCCTGGGGCTAACCGTGGGCCAGCAGGCGGAGCCTGCACGGCAGTGCGTT
>JBGQHD010000589.1:0-4122 GCA_041497795.1 Planctomycetia bacterium | reverse complement strand
CGCCCTGGCCCAGCAGGTGGTCGATCCAGACGACCCGATCCACACCGGCGAGCTGGAGTCGGGCGGGCCGGGCGGCGGCCATCAAGGAAACAGCAATCGTGCCGGTTTCGGCTACGGCGGAGGCCCCGGCGGCGGCGGCCCGATGTGGGAGATGCAATACGACGAAGGCACCTTGGCCATCTACACCCAGCAGTTGGATTCCTTCAAAATCGAATTGGCCGTGGTCGGCGGCAGCAAGGACCAGATCGAATACGCCAGCGGCTTCGCCCAAGGCCAGGCCAGCCGCCGCGGCGGAACGCGCGATCAGGAATTGCAGGCCAGGCGCACCTATTTCACGCACCGCTCGGGCACCGTTCAAAAGTACGACCAGCAGCTTCTCACCCGTGCGGGCGTCAATTGGCAGGGACCGGGCAAGGTCCTCCTGCAATACTATCCCAAGCCGGCGGAGGACCAGCTTCTCATCTTGCAAGAGCAGTATCGCGGGCTCAAGCAGGAAGCCATTTCCAAGACCGTTTTTGGCGTCCGCCACAAGGGCAACGATTTTGAGTTCTACGTGGTGGACCAGATCCGGCGATAGGGCGCAGCTAGGGTCCGCCGTGGACGGGAATCGCGCTCGCGACGCCTTGTAAGGCCGCCCTCGCCACGAGATAGTGAAGAGATAGGCGTCCGCGGCTTCCTGGGGTGGCTGGGGCTGGAGCGCAGCGTAAGCCCCAGCAGAGCGGCTAACGCAGGTTCCAACCCATCACGCGCCGACATCATCGCAGGGAGCGTTGGTTGGCAGTTCGGCTGGGGCTTTCGCTAGCGCTCCAGCCCCAGCCACCCGGCGGCCGGCGGCAGAATGGCCCGCGTCCTGGTCAATTCGCAAGCTCCACGTGAGTTCCTCTGACATGCTCCACTTGTTCGGCGACTGCCAGTACCTGCTGTTCGCGATCACCGTCAGCGAGATCATCGAACGGCTGTTCAAGAACATGTCGTCGGCCATCGCGCTGATGGGCGACCTGTGTTACCTGGGGTTGATCGGCGCGGCGTTGTGGGGGCTGTTCTCCGCCGCCATGGTCTGGCTGCGAATCCACCACGTGCGGTTCCGCGGCGAAGAGTCGCAGAACGCCTTTCTCAACGAGCTCGATCAGCGGATGTCCGGCGGCGATTTCGCCGCTGCCGCCTCGTTTTGCGAAGGGGACCGGCGGGCCGTCCCCCAGTTGGCGCTGCTCGCCATTTCGCTCCGCGACCTGGGCTACGGCAAAGTGCGGCAGATGGTGGCCGAGCGGTTCCAGCGCGATTTCCTGACGCTGATCGACTACCGCATGAGCTGGGTCAACACGATGATCAAGAGCGCCCCCATGCTCGGCTTGCTGGGGACCGTGCTGGGCATGATGGGCGCCTTCGCCAAATTGGCCGCGACCGACAAAGTCAATCCCTCGGGTTTGGCCAACGACATCAGTCTGGCCCTGATCACCACCTGCATGGGGCTCTTTATTGCTATCCCCTTGATCCTCCTGGCCAACAGTATCACGGTCCGGATCCGTAAGATGGAAGACTCCGTCGGCGCCGGCCTGGGACAGTTCTTCGAGAGCCTGAAGACGGCACTGGAGAACCGCTAGCTGTTCTTCGGGTAGCTGAAGTCGCCAGACTTCAGACACGCTGAACTCTGGCGAGTTCAGCTACCCGAAAGTCGAGTTGGGAATTCGCCCCGCGTTGAATGAGCTTGCCGCATGAGCACCGCCACCACCCGCGATGACGTGATCGACGACGATCCGGCCGTTGAGGAAGGCCCGGTGCTCTCGCCACGTCGGATGCCGCAGGATGCGGAGATCGACATGACGCCGATGATCGATTGCGTCTTCCTGCTCAATATCTTCTTCATCCTCACGTTCAACGCCGACCCGGCGCAATCGGCCAGCCTGGCCTCGTCGGTGAGCGGAAAAGCCTTCGATCCGCAAACCGCGGTCATGGTCACCATCGCCGAGGGGCCCGGGCGCACCCCGCTGGTCTACTTGGGCCAAGGCAAGCAGGGCAACCCGCTCCCCTCGGACGAGGCGTCGCAGCGCGAGATCGTGCTGAAGCAATTGCAGGAGGGCCTCGCCAAGGGGAAAACCGTGTTCGCCATCTGGGCGGAGCAGGGGGTGAAAGAGGGGGACATCGACCGCGTGGCCGGCCTGATCAACGAAGTCGAAGGCATGAAGCTGCACTTCGCCGTGCGGGAGATCCAGGAGTGATTCGGTTCAATTGCCCACAATGCGGCAAAAAACTCAAGGCCGGGCCGGAGCAAGCCGGCACCCGGTTCAAGTGCACGCGCTGCGGAAACGCCGGCCGCGTGCCGCGCTGGACGGACGAGGTCCGCGGCGAAGACGCCCAGCGGGCCGGCCGGGCGGCGGCGGCGGCCTGGCAGGCGTCGATCCACGACGAGGCGACGCCGCCCCTCAAGTTCGGCAAGCGGCTGCGGACCGACTCCGAGATGGACATGACGCCCATGGTGGACGTCACCTTCCAGCTCCTGATCTTCTTCATGATTACCGCTTCCTACGCGCTGCAGAAGTCGCTGGAAGTGCCCAAGCCGGATTCGGAGGCGCCCGTCGCCCAGCAGCGCGTGCCGCAGGAACCGGAAGACGACTTCATCGTGGTGCGCGTGGATCAGGACAGCGTGGTTTGGGTGAACGACCACGAGGCGCCGACCCGGCAGGAGCTGATCGCCCGCTTGCGCGATGAACTGGCCGCGGGCCATCAGCGGGGGCTGCTGGTGAGTTATCACCCCGACGCGCGCCACGAGCGCGTCGTCCGGTGCATCGACGTGGGGACGTCGCTGGGAATGGAGAATATCACCAAACGGCCGAGCATCGAGGGTTCGGAGTAAAAGCGCTCGGCGTAAAGCGCCCGCGCCGGCCCTCGCGGCGCAGCCCATCGACCGTTGCTCCCGCGGCTCGCCGCTCATCGCATCGACCATCGACACCCATGACGACCGAAGACCTGATTGGCATCTTGGAGAGCAAGGGTCTGCTGCCGGCCGACTTGGTCCGCGAGCTGCGCGAATCGCTGGCCCGCAGCCCCCGCTCGCCCCGCAAGGTGATCCATTCGCTGGTCAAGAGCGGGCATCTCTCGCAGTTCCAGGCCCAAGAGCTGCTGGCGGGCCGCGCGGTGGGCGCGTCTGCGTCCGATCCTTCGGGCACCGACGACCTGGAGGTCATCGACGACCTGGAGGAGATTCCCTCGGGGAGCATGCCCAAGGCGCCGCCGGTGCTGCCCCCGGCCGGCCAAGGCGGCCCCCTCTTGCCGTCGAGCCTCGACGCGCTGGTGCAATCGGCCCATCTGGGACAAGCGCTGACCCTGGGCGGGGCCTTGACCGCCGCGGTAGCGCCCCAGAAGAAGCCGCCCGCCAGCGCTTGGGAATCGAAGCTGATTCTGATCGGCGGCGGGTCGTTGGCCGTGCTCATTTTCATGAGCCTGGCGCTGTTCTTCCTCATCGATCGCGGCACGGCGGAAGGCGCCTTCACCGCGGCCGAGAAGGAGTACGCCGACGGGCACTATGCCCAGGCCGTGGCCCTGTACGACCACTACCTGCAGAAGTTTCCCGATCATCCCAAGGCCAGCACCGGCCGCGTGCACCGGGCCATGAGCCAGATGCGGCGCGCGGTCGATGGGGCCAAAGGCGAGGGCTGGGTCCGCGCGCTGGAGGAATCCAAGCAAATCCTCGGGGAAGTCTTGCCCGAACAGGCCATCTCGGAGTCGCGGGCAGAAATCGCGGCCATGCTGCATAACATCTGCGACGGCTTGGCCGAAACCGCCGAAGCACGGACCGATGCCACGGCGGTCCAGCTCTGCCGCGAGGCCCTCGATATCACGCGCGATCCGGAGTACGTGCCGGCGAAGTATCGCGACGACCAGCGTTTGCTGCGCGTCGAAGCGCGGCTGGTCCGCGTCGCTCGCGACCTGGACCGCGGCCGCCGGCTGCAGGTGGCCGTGGATGCCATCCAGGAAACCGTGGACAAGGGAGACGTCGCCGCGGCCTACGCCATTCGCAAGGCGCTGCTCAAGGACTACCCCGACATGGGTGCCAACCCCGACTTGCAAGCGGCCATGCTGCTGGCGTCGCGGAAAGAGCAAGAACTGTTCAAGTTCGTGGCCCTT
>JBGQHD010000588.1:0-4130 GCA_041497795.1 Planctomycetia bacterium | reverse complement strand
CATCAACCTGCCGCCGCGCGGCATCGGGCAAAGCACGGTGGTGAAGCTCACGCAGCGGGCCGTGGAGCTGGGCCAGCCGCTGTGGGAGGTGCTGGGGAATGCGGAATGCGGAATGCGGAATGCGGAATTGGGCGAGCAATCAATTCCGCATGCCGCATTCCGCATTCCGAATTCCCCCATCGCCGCCTTCCGCCGCTTGATCGAGACTGCTCAACAACGTTTCCATCGCGGCCCGCTGGCCGCCGCCCTCCGCTGGCTCATCGAGCAGATCGGCTACGAGCAAGAGTTGGAGCGCACTTGTCCCGATCCGAACGACCGCGCGGCGCGCTGGAACGTGGTGCAGGAGGTGATCAATGCGCTGGCCGAATACGAGGCGGCGAAAAGCACCCCGGCTGCTCAAAGCAGCCGGGGTGCTGAGGCGCAGCCGCCGTCCCTCCTCGCCTTCCTCGACGAAATGACCCTCGACCCGCGGACCGACGCCGACAAGGAATCGCAGCTCCGCAGCGACGCCGTCACGCTGATGACCCTGCACAGCGCCAAGGGTCTGGAGTTCCCGCAGGTCTACATGGTCGGCCTGGAAGAAGGCGTGCTGCCGCACCAGCGCAGCCTCGGCGAGACCGAAGAAGGCATCGAAGAAGAACGCCGCCTCTGCTACGTCGGCATGACGCGGGCCCAAGACCGCCTGACCCTCACCCTCCCCCTCTCCCGCCGCAAATGGGGCAAACTACGGCCGACAAATGCCAGCCGGTTTCTGTTTGAAATGACTGGGCAGGCGGAGCAAGCGGCCCGGCCCCGCGCGGTGGCCGGTGGCGCCAAACAAGGCACGCCCACGCGCAGGAAGTTGTCGAGCCCGCGTTAGGCCCCGGTGAACGCTCCTGCCGCCGCTCGCGCCGCCCTTCATTGCTTCAGGCTCGCCGAACGGCCAGAATAATCCCGTGGGTCCCGAGCCGCGGCCCTGAGCCTCTCTCCACTCGTCTTCTCAGCCGAGGTGCCGTATGCGTGCCGTGCGTCTTTCGTCTTTCATCGCCCTGGCTGGATCGCTGGCGATGTTGCCGGCGCCGTTGCTGGCCCAGGCAGACAAGCCGCGCGGCGCGAAGGAGGTCGGCGCGGAAAAGCGATTGGATGTCGCCTACATTACGGATGACTTCTCCGCGGCGGTCGTGATCCATCCCGCGCGGCTGCTGGAAACGGCCAAGCTGAACCGCGCGCGGCTCGGCGAATTTGCCGCGGCGGTCAAGGAGCGCACGGGCGTTGAGCCCAAGCTGGTCGAGCAAGTGATCCTGCTTTTGCCTCGCCCAGACCACGAGCGCGATGTCGCGGTCAAGCGGCGCCCCGGCGAGAAGCCGCCGCTTGAGCCGCTGCCGCTGGCCGGGATCGTGCGGCTGCGCGAGCCCCTCGCGGAAAAAGCCTGGCTCTCGCGCGTCGCCAAAACGGCCGGTTACGGCGAACTCGAGGAGGTCGATACGGGCAAGATCTACTGGCGATCCACCGCCGGGATGAACGTGGCCTTCTACGCGCCGGATGCGCGGACCGTGGTCTTTGCCAGCGAAAAGCAGTTGCGAGCCCTGCTGCCCCACCACGAAGGTCAGGGAAAGCTGGCGGAACGGCTCAAGCAGCACGACGGCACCGCGGATGTTCTCGGGGTGATCGAGCCGGACGGAATCGGCGATACCGTGGCCGCGCTGCGCGAAAACAGCCAGGCCGATTGGGCACTGGTGCTCGCCGGCCTGGCGGAGGTCGTGCAGCGCGTGGAATCGTTGGA
This sequence comes from Planctomycetia bacterium, assembly GCA_041497795.1. GTDB lineage: Bacteria > Planctomycetota > Planctomycetia > Pirellulales > S012-138 > JBGQHD01. The sequence goes on along the minus strand of JBGQHD010000588.1, from coordinate 2,368 downwards.
ATTCACGGCCGATTTGTCCCGCGGTGTCCATCTTCGCGCAGAGCTGCGGGCACGGACCGCCAGCGACGCCGAGCTGGTCCACGATCTCGTCCGCGGCTGGTGCGCGGCAGCCAGGGTCCTCCGCATCGCAGCCGACAAGCAGCCGCGCGATCCCCGCGACGCGCGCAGCGATCCGCTGCCGCGCGCGATCCGGCTGACGGACCAGATATTCCGCGGTCTTCAGAGCAGCCGGGCAGACGACCGCGTCGTCCTCCAAATCGATGCCGGGGAGCGCGGGGCCGAGCTGCTCGCCGCCTGCGGACAGTTGCTGGGATCCCTGCCGCAGTTGGCCACCGGAACGGCTAAGCCGATCTCGCTGGCCCAATCGTCCAACAACTTGCGCGAACTGGCGATCGCGATGCACAGCTTTCACGATGCTTACTCTGCGCTCCCGGCGCGGGCCAGCCTCGACAAGGACCGCAAACCCCTCTTGAGTTGGCGCGTTCATCTATTGCCTTACCTGGAGCAGGAGCCCCTCTACCGAGAATTCCGTCTGGACGAGCCGTGGGACAGCCCGCACAACAAGAAACTGATCGGCAAGATGCCTGCGGTCTTTCGATCCGGGCCTCATGCGACGGAGGGGAGAACGTGCTACGTGGTGCCCGTCGGCAGCGACAAGTCGGCCGGCACTGGCGAAGTCGCGACCGTCTTCCCGCCCAATTTCGCGGCCACCCCGGAAAAGGCCCCGCCGGTTGCCACTCGACCGCTAGGCCTCTCGCTGGGCGCCATTACCGACGGCACGTCCAACACGCTCATGATCCTGGAGGTGCCCTCGCAGAATTCCGTCATCTGGACCAAGCCCGACGATTGGGAAGTGGACGCCAAGGACCCCAAGAAGGGCCTCTTCGGCGCGCGGCGAGGGTTCGTCCTAGCGGCGTTTGCCGATGCTTCGATCCATCGCGTGCCCGAAAAGACCGATCTCGAGACGCTCTTGCGCCTGCTGTGGCGGAACGACGGCATGCAGGTGGAAGTGCCCTGAGGATGGCTGGGTGGGCATCCGCGCCCAGCCCATTGGCCACGAGTACAATGGCTGAGGGCCAGATTCGAGTCCGTTGGTCTCGCTTTCTCTTCCATCTCTGTCCATTCCTGGCAGTTCGCAGCCGTGCCGCACGTTTCGTTCGTGCCCTTTACTGGCTTTCGCGTACGAGAGAAGGAGCTGCTCTCGCTGGGCATGTCGTTGCCTGGCCTGCGCCAGCGGGCGGCGGCCGTCGCGGAGTTGCCGGCGCTGGGGCTGCTCACGCTGGGGGGAATGCTGCCGGAGGGCTGGACGTGCAGCTATCGTGGGGCGGAATCGGTCAGCGATGAGCTGGTGCAAAGTGTCGTGGCCGAGCGGCCGACGCTGGTTGCCGTGTCGGCACTTACCGCTTCGGTGGAAGAAGCGTACGTGTTCAGTCAGCGGCTGCGGGCCGAGAACCTGACGGTGGTCATCGGCGGCCTGCACGTGACTACGTGCCCCGAGGAGGCCCGGCGGCATTGCGATGCCGTCGTCGTGGGCGAAGGAGAGACGGTCTGGCACGAGGTGCTGCGCGACGCGGCGGCGGGCTGTTTGCGGCCGGTCTATGGCGACGAGCCGCCGCGGCACGTGGTGGCGTCCCCGCACGTGGCCGCGTCTCTCCGAGACGCGGCTGCGAGTCTCGGAGAGACTCGCCCACGTGAACGGCCGTGGCCGCGGCCGCGGTTCGATCTGCTGAAGGGCGCACCGCGCTACACGCTTCAGACGCAGCGCGGCTGCCCGCTGGCGTGCGAGTTCTGCGCGGCCAGCCGCCTGCTGGGGCCGTTTCGCGAGAAGCCAGTGGAGCACATCCGCGAGGAGCTGGCGGCGATCTGCTCGCTGTCGCCGCGGCCGCTCGTGGAGCTGGCCGACGACAACACCTTCGTCGGCCGCCGCGACTTCGACGCGCTGTTCGAGGCACTCGCCGCGTCCGGCGCCCGCTACTTCACGGAAGCCGATTGGCGGCTCGGCGAGCGGCCGGAACTGGTCGCCCGGCTGGCCGAATCGGGCTGCGTGCAGGTCCTGATGGGCATCGAGTCGCTCGTGTTCCGCTATCCGGGCATGGGCGCCAAGCGGGCCGAGCTGGAGCGCATCATGCAGGCGGTCGAAGCCATTCAAGCGGCCGGCGTGGCCGTCAACGGCTGTTTCATCCTCGGGGCCGACGGCGAGACGCACGAGTCGATCGACCGCCTGGTGCGATTCGTCCTCGACAGCCCGCTGGCCGACGTGCAGGTGACGCTCCAGACGCCATTTCCGGGTACAGCGTTGCGGCAGCGCCTCAAGCGCGCAGGGCAGCTCCTGGATCGCCCCTGGTCGTCGTACACGCTGTTCGACGTG
>JBGQHD010000587.1:0-4131 GCA_041497795.1 Planctomycetia bacterium | reverse complement strand
GCTGCCAGGGGGACTCTTTGAGGAACCGCATCGAGGTGTCGAACGTGGCCCCGCCCCACATCTCCAGCGAGAACATCTGCGAGTTCATCCGCGCGTAGGCGTCGGCGATGGACAGCATGTCGTGGGAGCGCATCCGCGTGGCCAGCAGCGACTGGTGGGCGTCGCGGAAGGTGGTGTCGGTGATGAGCAGCGCCTTTTGCTTGCGGACCCACTGCGCGAACCGCTCGGGGCCCAGCTCGGCCAGGCGCTCGCGCGTGCCGGGCGGAATGGGCTCCTTGGTATCGAGCGTTGGCCGGGGAGCGGCGTCGCGCCGCGACGGCTGGGGGCGGTCTTTGACGAGCGGGTTGCCGTTGACGATCACCTCGCTGACGTACGTGAGCAGCTTCGTCGCCCGGTCGCGCCGCACGGGAAACTGGTACAGCTCGCGGGCCTCGTCGATGAATCGCGTGGTGCACTCGCCCTTGAGGAAGGCCGGGTGCGTGACCAGGTTGATGAGGAAGGGGATATTCGTCTTCACGCCGCGGATGCGGAACTCCTGCAAGCAGCGCTCCATCCGCCGGGCGGCGTCGAGGAAGCGAATGCCGGAGGTCGTCGCCTTGACCAGCAGCGAATCGTAGAACGGCGTAATCACCGCCCCGCTGAAGGCCGTGCCGGCGTCGAGCCGAATGCCCAAGCCGCCGGCCGAGCGGTAGTGCGTGATCCGGCCGTAGTCGGGCAAGAAGCCGTTCTCCGGGTCTTCGGTCGTCACCCGGCACTGGAAAGCGTAGCCGCGCGTGGTGACGGACGATTGCGAAGTCAGGCCGATCTCCGGATCGGTGAGCGGCATGCCCTGGGCGACCTGGATTTGGGCCTTCACCAGGTCGATGCCGGTGATGACCTCGGTGACGGTGTGCTCGACCTGGATCCGCGGGTTCACTTCGATGAAGTAGAACTTGCCGGTCTCGACGTCGAGCAGGAACTCCACGGTGCCGGCGTTGTCGTACTTTACCGCCTGGCCGACGCGCAGCGCGGCGTCGCAGATGGCCTGCCGCAGCTCGGGGACCAGGTTCAACGACGGGGCGACCTCGACGACCTTCTGGTGCCGCCGCTGGAGCGAGCAATCACGCTCGTAGAGATGAACCAGGTTGCCGTGCTGGTCGCCGAGCAACTGCACCTCGATGTGGCGGGCGCGGGCGACGAACTTCTCCAGATACACGTCGCCGCTGCCGAACGCGGCCGTGGCCTCGCGCTGGGCCTGTTCCAGGGCATCGGCCAGCTCTTTGGGACTATTGACCACGCGCATGCCGCGGCCGCCGCCCCCCTTGGCGGCTTTGACGATGACGGGGAAGCCCAGCTCCTGGGCCATGCGGCGGGCGTCGGCCAGGTTGGCGAGCGGCTTGGTGCCGCCCGAGAGGATCGGCACGCCGGCCTGCTGGGCGATGGCCCGGGCGGCCAGCTTGTCGCCCAGCTTTTCCAGCAGATCGATACGCGGGCCGACGAAGGTGACACCGGCCTTCTGGCAGGCGCGGGCCAGCTCGGGGTTCTCCGAGAGGAAGCCGTAACCGGGATGGATGGCATCGACCTCGTGCCGAAAGGCGGTGGCGATGATGCCGGCGATGTCGAGGTACGTCCGCACCGGCTCGCCGGGCCGACCGATCTCGTACGATTCATCGGCCTTGAAGCGGTGCAGGGCGTAGCGGTCTTCGTGCGAGTAGACCGCGACGGTGCGGATACCCAGCTCGTGGGCCGAACGAAAGACCCGAATGGCGATCTCGCTGCGGTTGGCGGCGAGGAGTTTGGTGATGCGTTTCACGTTTTTCTGCTTCACGGTGCCTGCTTCATGGTGCCGGACATCGAAACGCTGGCCGCCTGAGATGCATCGAGCCGCTGAGTAACCCGCTGAGATTACTCGACTGCCGCCGGCCTGGTAAGCCCCGGCGGCTCTCCGCGTGGTGCACGCGGCTCGCGTGCACGGGCGTGTCTTGTCACGCACGCGCGAGCCGCGTGTGCCACGACGGCGGTGTCGAGCGGCTCACCGTGGCGCGGGCGCGAGAGCGCCTGGCAGCCGCTCTAGCTCCCGCGGCGTGAGGCAGTCATCGAGAGAAGAAATGCCGAGCTGGATCGCCAAGCGCGTCACTTCCGCGGCCTTGTGCACGTCGAGCTTGCGCATGCCGCGGGTCTTGTGGTTATCGACCGTGGCGATGCTGCGGCCCAGAATGGCGGCCATCTCCGCCAGCGAGCAGCCCAGCGACACCAGGCGGATCACCTGCCGTTCCATGCTGGTCAAGGGGCGCGTGGCGGAATCCAGGCAGGGCGACGACTGCATCTACCGGCGCCTCCAGGCTTGCGACCGCGAGAAAGATGGTCGCGCTTCAGGCCGACGTTCGTATCGGCCTGCGAAGCATGGCAAGCGGCGGTGACAACAAGGTGTCACCTGGTGCAGAGGTGGCGCACGATTCGAACGTGCCCGTCAGATGCGTGCAAAGCAAAGCAGCCCGGCTGCTGCGCAGCAGCCGGGCTGCTGACGTTCGACAATTCTGCTCTCACTCGCGCTGGCCGGCAAGCTGCGGCGCCGCGCCGCCCTGCGGGGCCGATTCTCCCTCGCCGGCTTGCTGAACGGTGGCATTGGGCAAGAAGAACGACAGCACCACTCCGATCACGAACACTACCGTCCCCACAATCGCCGCCGCTGTTGCGACCTCCTCGAACGTGTTCGTCGTCGCGATGGCCGCACCCGTATCGGGATCGGTGACCGTATTGGCGAGACGGACAAGTGGCGCGATCATAGTGGTGGTGACGTAGGCGGCCGAAGTGCCCAGCATCCGGCCGCCGACGTTCGTGGCGAAGCTCCCGCCCGTGCCGCGCAGATGCAGCGGAAAGACCTTGGGCAGCAGCTCGCCGAAGTAGCTGAACTGAGCGACGGTGAGGAATCCGGCCGCCGCCACGCCCCACTGGAACAGCGCCGGCTCGTGGCGGAACAGATAGAAATACGTCAGCGGCAGCACGAGCAACCCCGGCAACTGGAAAATGCGGAGCAGCGTGCGGCGGCTGAGCGCGGCCAACAGCAGCAGGGCCAGCACGATCCGGCCGGCCAGCCCGCCCAGTTCCTGGAAGAACTGCACGTCGTTCCCGCGGGCTTTGATGGGCGTGTCAAAAGGCTGTTGCTTGGCGCGATTGGCGGAGAGCTGGCCGAGGATCTTCTCGCGATCCAGCAATGCCTGCTTCGCCTCGGGACTGGAGGCGGTGAGCTGATTCAATTCGGTGTCGAGCTGCGAAAGGTCGCCTTTCAATTTGTCCAAGCGCGCCTCGGATTGCGTCTTCTCTTCTTCGTCGAGCGTCGGGGCATTTAGCGCGTTCTGCGTGTTGCGCAGGGCGATGCGGACTTTGCCGCGCTGGCCGGCGAGTTCCTTGAGGCCCGGCACCGCCGCGCTGGCGTCACGGAACGGCACCAGGACCTTATCGAGCTGCTGATTGAGTTCCGTCGCCTCGTCCTGCAACGGCTTCAGTGATTTACGTTGGTCCGCGAGGTCCGCCAGCCCGGGCACAATCCGCGTCGGCGTCAGTTGCAGCGCACCGAACGCGGCCCCATACGCGCAGGCCGAGAGGCCCGCCGTCACGAGCGTGATCCGCCGTAGTTGCGGTGAGAAGAGTTCCAGCAGGCTCGGCCGCCGCAAGGTGCCGGACTTGCGCTTCTCCTGCCAAACAGGTGATTCGGGCACAAACGGCAACATCAGCGCGATCGGGATCGCCGGCAAGAGGCCGGTAATCAGCGTGTACCGCCACGACGCATGAGCGTCGAACGGCTCGGCCAGCGGCAAGCCGGGCAGCATGTTAGCGTACTTCACCGCCAGCATGTTCGCGGACGTGACCAAGAGGCCGCCCACCGAGGCAAAGGCCTGCGTCCAGCCCAGCACCAGCTCCTTTTGGCGCTTGTCGGGGAACAGCTCGGCCAGCCAGGTGATGGCCGCCACGAACTCCACGCACACGCCCACGAACGTCGCGCAGCGGAAGAACAAGAACCACGTCAGGCTGGTGCTCAGCGACGCCAACACGGGGGACGCCGAGTACAGGACGATGCTGCCCGCCATCACGTTTCGCCGGCCCAGCCGGTCGGTGAGCCAGCCGCCCAACAGGCCGAACACGCCGCCGCAG
>JBGQHD010000586.1:0-4136 GCA_041497795.1 Planctomycetia bacterium | reverse complement strand
GGCGCCGCCCGCCCCCATCGAACGCAGGGCGTACGGCTCGAGCAGATTGAGGATTTGCAGTGCGGCGATCCCTTGCCCGTTGGGGGGCAGCTCCCACACGTCGTAGCCGCGGTAATTGGTCGAGACCGGCTCGATCCACTCGCTCTGGTGATCGGCGAAGTCCTTCAGCGAGAAATAGCCGCCGTGGGCCTCGCTGAACGAGACGATTTGCTCGGCGTTGCGGCCGCGGTAGAAGGCATCGCGGCCGTCTCGGGCGATCGCGCGGAGCGTCCGCGCCAGGTTGGGATTGCGGAAGATTTCCCCCTCCCGCGGCGCTCGGCCGCCGGGCACGAACGTCTTGACCGAGTCGGGCCACGGGGCCAGGTTCTTCTCCGATCCGCGCCACCCCTCGGCAATGATCTCGCTGACCGGGAAGCCCTCTTCGGCGTGGCCAATCGCCGCGGCGAGCGTCTTGTCCAAACCCAGCCGCCCGAAGCGCCGCCGCAAGTCGTCCCAGCCGGCCACGCAGCCGGGCACCGACCAACTCAGCGGGCCGGCTTCTGGGATGTGTTTCAATCCGCGTTTGGCGAACACCTCGCGGTTGAGCGCGTAGGGGCTGCGGCCGCTGGCATTCAGTCCGTACAGCTTGCTGGTCTTGGCGTCCCAGACGATGGCGAACAGGTCGCCGCCCAGGCCGCAGCTCATCGGCTCGACGACGCCCAGCACCGCGTTGGCGGCAATGGCCGCATCGACCGCATTGCCCCCCTGCTTGAGCACGTCCAATCCGGCCAGAGCCGCCAGCGGCTGGCTCGTGGCCACCATGCCGTGGCGGGCGACAACGGCCGACCGGCTCTGATGGCCATACTTCGCCGGCCGATGATAGCCACCGCCGATCGGCGGTTCGTCGGCATCGGCGGGCGGCGTGTTCATGGCGAGTGAGAGGATGGCCAGGGCGATCAGCCAATGGTTGCGATTCAACATACGGAACCCAAACGTGCGTGGACAGGAGAGAGAGGTCCGAGAGCATCCTCCCTGGAACTTAACGTGCCGCGAAAGCGATTGCCAGTGTGCTACAATGAGCAGACTGGTCTTCGCTATCCGGCCTGTTTACGCTTCCATGTCCCTTCCCATCATCACTCTGCCCATGGCCGAGCGCTGGGACTGCCACCAGTGCGGCGTCTGCTGCCGGGGGAGCATTGTGCCGCTGGGGGAGGAGGATCTCCGCAAGCTTCAGGAGCAGAGGTGGGAGGAGCATCCCGATTATCGCGGAGTGGCGGTGACGGCGGCGCTCGATCGGAGCGGCCGAAAACAGCTTGCCAAGCGGGCGGATGGGAGCTGCGTCTTCCTGATGGACGACGGCCTCTGCCGGATTCACAAGGAATTCGGCTTCGATGCAAAACCGTTGGTATGCCGAATGTTCCCGCTGCAGCTTGTACCACGCGAGAAGCAGGCGGTCCTGACGATCCGCCGGGCCTGCCCTTCCGCCGCCGCCGACAAAGGGCGCGAGGTAACGGAGCATCTGCCCGAAGTGCGGGCCTACGCCGACGAAGGCAAGTTGATCGAGCATTCGGTGGCAGCGCCTGTCATCAAGCCGGGCGAGCAAGCCGAGTGGAAGCGCTCCCGCGGCCTGCTGGAAACGCTCCGCCGCCTGACGTGCGATGAGCGCTATCCGCCGATCCGACGGTTGGTGCATGGTTTGGAGCTGTGCCGCCTGGTTGAGGCGGCCCAGACCCGCGACATGCCGACCGGCAAGCTGAGCGATCTGCTCAGCGTGTTGGAAGAGCACATTGCCGAGGAGGCCGCGCCCCATTTTGCCCAGCGCGAACGGCCGTCGGCGGGCGGCAGGCTGCTCTTCCGCCAGATCGGGCTGCAAGCGGTGCGGCTGCATCCGCGCTCGTACGTGATGCCGCGTTGGTGGACGCGTTTGCAACTCGCCTGGTGGGCGCTGAAGATGGTCGCCGGTCGGGGCACATTGCCCCGCGTGCATCCGCAGTTTCCCTCCGCGACGTTCCACCAGCTTGAACAGCCGCTCGGCCTGCTCGATGCCGCGCTCTATAGGCCGCTCGCCCGCTACTTCGAGACTTCCACCGCGTCGTATCAATATGCGCTCGGCGATCGCGGCGGCTGGTCGATCATCGAGAGCTATCGGCAGCTCGCGATACTGTATCCCATGGCGCTGTGGCTGCTCCGCTGGGCGACCGCGGGCCGGACGGCGGAGGTGAACGACGTCTACGAGATCATCACCACGCTTGAGCGGGCACAGGGCTATGCGCCCCTCGGCGGCCTGGAGCAGCGCTCGCGCTTGCGAACGCTCGCTCGGCTGGGCGATCTGCCGCGTCTGGTGATCTGGTATGGGCGGTAGTCCGTAGTTCAGGCTTCTTAGCCCGCCTCGAGCCAGTGACGAGGCGCGAGCGCCGCACGAACCGACACTAACCCGACGCGCAAGCGAGGGAGGGTCGCCTATCGCCGCGCTTTCGCCGCGTCTCCCTCGCTTGCGCGTCGGGTTCGTGTGCCAAACGCAGCCACTCACTGATTGCAGACCGCCCCGCGCCGCCTCTAGAATCTGGGCAACGTCGTCACTTCCGCCGCGTCACTTCCAACCGCGGAGCACGTCATGCCCGTCAAACCGATTCCCGACGGCTATCACACGGCGACGCCGTATTTGATCGTCAGCGGCGCGGCCAAGGCGATCGACTTCTACAAAAAGGCCTTCGGCGCCAAGGAGCTGATGCGGCTGGCCGATCCGACCGGCAAGGTCGGGCACGCCGAGATCAAGATCGGCGACTCGACAATCATGCTGGCCGACGAGTTTCCGGAGATGGGGGCCAAGGGGCCGCAGTCGTTCGGCGGGTCGCCGATCAGCATCATGCTGTACGTCGAGGACGTCGATGCCCGCTTCGCCCAGGCCGTGGCTGCCGGCGCCAAGGCGACGCGGCCGGTCAAGGACCAGTTCTACGGCGACCGCTCGGGCACACTGGTCGATCCCTTCGGCCATACCTGGACGATCGGCACGCACAAGGAAGACGTGTCGGTGGAGGAGGTGGGTCGGCGGTTCGCACAGTTTACGAAGCAGAAGGGCGGTTGAAAGTAGTAGGCACACTCCGTGTGCCGTCCATGTAGAACGGAATTCATTCCGTTCGCTGCCGCTCGCTGTGCAACGTGACGAACGGAATGCTACGTGACGAACGGAATGCTACGTGACGAACGGAATGCTACGTGACGAACGGAATGAATTCCGTTCTACGGCACACGGAGTGTGCCTGTTACTAAAGGTCGAGCGAAGAGAGGAGCACATGCGACGCATCAAATGCACGTCATCGCCACGGTCAAATGCACTCGGGACGCTGGCCTGGGCGACGGCCGCACTGATCGTTCTGAGCGCTTCAGCGACCGCGCAGGAAGCCGCCAAGCCGGCCGAGCACCGCTCGCAGCGGGTCGTGCTGCACACCGACCTGCCGGCCGACAAGGCCAAGGGGTGGCTCACCGAGCTGGAGAAAGTGCTCGACTTCGCGGCCGAACATTGGAAGCGTCCGTCGCGCGGGCTGATCGAGTGCTATGTCGTGGCCGATCTGCCCAAGTGGCCCGGCAAGCTGCAAGATCGCGCCCGCCAGGCCATCGAGGCCGGCGCCGGCATTACGTTCGCCGAGACGCTGCGTAGCGGCGGCGGCTTCCAAGCGCGGGCGACGGTCTACGCCTCGGCCAAGGGCACCAGCGCCAAGCACGAGATCGTGCACGCCTACTGCCGGCAGGCGTTCGGCGAGGTCGGCCCGCTGTGGTACGCCGAGGGCATGGCCGAAATGGGGCAGTATTTCGCCGAAGCGGCCGGCGTGAACTGCGAACCGGGCCTCGCCCGGCACCTGCGGTCCACCGCGCCGCCGCCGCTGGAGGACGTGCTGGCCATGAAGCAGCGCACCGGCGAAGGCTATGCCTGGGCCTGGTCGCTGTGTCATCTGCTGGCTAACCATCCACGTTACCAGGAGCGCTTTCGCCAGTTCGGCCTGGCCCTGCTCGGCGGCAAGAGGGTCGAGCTGCGCACGGCGTTCACCAAGAACCCGCCGATGGCCAAGGAGATCGAGTGCATCGACTTCGAGCGGCGGCAGATGCTCGCCAACCTGGAGATCGGCTATCGCGTCGAGCTATGCGCCTGGGACTGGGAG
>JBGQHD010000585.1:0-4142 GCA_041497795.1 Planctomycetia bacterium | reverse complement strand
GCCAGCTCGACGTCGAGGATCTTCTTGACGATTTCTTTTCTGGCCGGTTCTTCGGCCACTGTCACCCAAGTCGTCGCCAAAAGCCCGCCTATCGCCATCAATACCGTGGCTAATCTAAGCCTCCGAACGTATTTCGCTGGGACATGCTTTATTCCTCCGCAATGTGAAGGGGACCGCACCGCCAAGAGCCTGTCCGAAGGCGGGCAGGCAAAGATGCCTACCCTACGGTACCTCTACGACCTCGCCGCCTGCGCGGGTGAAGAGCGCTTTGAGGGTTTCGTCTTTCGTGCTTTTAGGAATTCGGTGCACCGAGGCGTCAGCGAACAGCGCCAAGAAGCTGTTGGGCCGATGGCCGACCAGGCCTTTGTTGGGCTTGTCGGCATCGAACTCCCAGTCTTCCGGCTTGGTCCACGGGACAGCTTTGTCCGGCGCGGCTTCCACCACCATGATGGTGTTCGACGTGCCGTCCGTGATCGCAGTGAGCTTCAAGCCCTTCTCGCTGCCCGCCTCGCCTTTGGGAAAGATCGTGTCGTCGCCGGTCGGCACCAGGTAGCAGGTCTTGCCATCGTCCACCTTCATTCCGCCGGGGACCTTGTAGAACGTGGGCATCTCCTTGATTAGCTCTTTGTTGTGCTTGCTGTCCCACGGCTCGTCGAGCTTGAACTTCTTGTAGAGCGCGTCTTGCTCGATGTAGGGCAAGATGTGCACCCGCCAACTGAGGAGCGGCTTGCCGTCGCCATCGTAGCTGGCCGGCGCTGGGAGGGCCCCATGCGTGTCGTGGAAGTTGTGCATCGCCAGGCCGATCTGCCGCAGGTTGTTCATCGACTGGGCGTCGCGGCCCGCTTCGCGAGCCTTTTGCACCGCGGGCAGGAGCAGCCCCACGACGATCGGCGCCAGCGACGTCACGCCCCCCACACCGGGCAGCGACTGGCGGGTTTCGGAATAGATGCCGTCGTCGCGGCGGACCACGACGCTGACGGTGGGCCGCAGGTGCGGGTAGATCGAGGCCCCCGACGGCAACAGCGATGCATCGACTTTCATACCCGCCCTGCGCATCTCGTGGATCGCCACCGGGGCGAACATCTGCACGTACGGATAGATAGTGCGGATCAGCTCCGGCGTGTCCTGATACGTCAGGCTGACGGGTTTGTGCTTGAGCAAGTCGGCCACATCGGGCACGTCGGCCAGCGAGCCGCCGCCGCTCTTGCGCGAGAGGAATGCCTTGACGGCCTGCGGGTACAGGCCGACGACGAGCTGCTTGTCGGTCAGGCACCAGGTCGGCGCCAGCGGCAGCCCGGCCCCGACATCCATGATGTAGACGGTCTGGGCCTGGAACTTGAAGGAATGCACGCTTTGGCGATCGGGGGCATCGCCACCCTCACCTCCCCCCTCGGCGCGGAGCATCTTCAGCAGCACGTCGTTGACCTTGGAGAGCTTGTCGCGGTTCCGCACGTTGATCACCGCCGTCGCGCCGAAGAACATCCCCCCTTCGCCCGGCGAACTGTAGAACAATTGCGTGTCGCCCAGCGGCTCGATCAGGTCGTTGACGGGGTGGAAGCCGAGGCGTTTTTGGGCCTCCTCCAGTCCGCCCTCGATTTGCTCCTTGGCCCGCGGGTTCAGCTCGGCCACGACGTCCACGATTTGCTTGTAGGCGGCCGCCAGATCGAACCGCGAGGCCACCAGCCAAGTGGCGTCGCGTGGCACCGAGGCCAGGTCGGCCGCCGTGAGCGGCTTGTCGGAGATGAGATTCAGCACGCCGCGCGGCTTGCCAGTCGTGGCCACCAGCGTCTTCGTGACGTGGTCAGTTTCGCCCAGCCCACTGACGGACGAGATCGACTCGACGCCGTCCAGCCCGGTCACTTCCAGCACGCGCGGCACCATCGCCGCCGCGGGGACGTCGCCTCCCGCCGCTTCGGCGAACGACTTGGCCACATTGATCGCGGCCTTGACGTTCAAGTACGAAACCGCCGCTGGCCGCTCGACGGGCAGCCGCTCGTGGAGCTGCTTGAGCCACCTCGGCGGGCCGCGGGCGTCTTTCAGGCTAGTGACGATTCTCTCGGCCGAGCCTTCACCCAGAGCGATGATGAAGTAGTTGCCGCGGAAGCCATACATCACGTGCGGCGCATTCGACGGCATGGTGATCTGCTTGAACTTCACCTCGTTCACCTCGATCGTCTTGATGTCGTCGCGCAGCCGTGCGGGCACCATTTCCTCGAACTTCGCGATGATGCTCCGTAAGGCGTCGGCTCGCGGGCCGGCGTTGACGATGAGCCCGCCCTTTGCATCCACTGCCAGGGCGCCCACTTCGCCCGGCTTGAACTCTAACTTCGACAGGAACAGCGCACCGGGCCGCGTCAGCCCGATCTCAACCAGCGGCAGCACGTTTTCCGAGATCACCGCCGCGTCACCGCGGCCGAAGTGGAAGGCGTCGCGCCGCATGGCTTCGTGCAACTCCTTCCACAGCGTAGTGGCGAACTGCCGCACTTCCGGCTCGTCCAGCAGCCGCTCGACGTTGTTCTTGCTGATGCTCTGGGGGTCGGCCGCCCCGTACCAGCCGGCGTAGAGCAGGCATTCTTCGGGGGCCGTGCTGACCAGGGCCTTGTCTTCCGGCAAAGGTGGCAGACCCATGGGCAATGCTCCCGGCTGCACGCCTGCCAAGAACAGCAGAATCAATAGCCATGTCATAAGGATGCTCCTGCACTCGAAGAACACGCGGAATGGCTCGACGGTCCGGTGACGCGACCGGAAGAGGGGATCGGCGAGGCCTGCCAAGGTCAACGGAAGTCACCAGCGGGCAACTTAGCACACGTGTTGTCGCCTGTCCAAACCGTGTCGCCCGTGCGCAGCACCGGCCTGCGTGGCGTCCGAAATGACGGGCTGGTTACCAACAGCTTCTCCGATAAAGCGGGCGTCGTCAAAAAAGGGCACCAAACCGCCCCAGACTGGCCCTCGACGGGTGCGGGCGGCTCCGGGAGTCCAAACGGACCTCGGAACGCGTCCTGAGTAGGTTATCCCCGGCCTGGTGTGTGGTTCTGTGGCGCCCATTGGGGCCTGCACCTCGGCCACAGTGGTCGGTAGCCCTGGTCTGGGAATCGCCAACCCAGACAAGGGTGCTGGGGCGAGAGCGGCTCGAGACGGTGACGATCCACCACGGGCCGAACACGTTCCTCAGCCACGCCCTTGCTGGAGGCCGCACGCTGGCCGAGGTCCGTGACGCCGCCGGCCACGCCAACGTCACGATCACGTCGGTCTACCTGCACGCCACCGTGGAGGACGACGCAGTCGGCAATCTGTTCCGGCGGCTAAGAAGGGCCGCCGGCGGGCGAATGGGCCATTATGGTTGGAGTAACGAAAAGGCAGATGCTGGGGACTTAGAAATCCAGCGGGTGCCTACGCTCCCCAACGATATCGGACGCCAAGTAGCCTGCTGTGTGGCGTTCTCATTGTCGGCCATCGTCGGTGCCGTGTACCCTACATCAGGTGTCATCGAGGTGTCACGGCATGTGCCGGAGGTGCGATTTGGTGGATGAGTTCACGACAGCCGTCCCCGGCAACGATGACAAGCGCTGGCGACTCGAGGAGTTAGCCTCAACTCGTCAGCGGTGCTCAGCGATGCCTGCCACGTCCTTTGTAAAGGCTGCGTTGGAAGACGGCATTCTGGTGTCAGCCGAGCAGGACATTGAGAAGGGAGGCGAGCCCGGAGAACAAAGCCATTGGCGCTCCCCGACGTTCTTCTGGATGCGTCATATACGCGACGAGGGCGTAGGCGACCTCGATGAGGACATCGCTCTTGTCCGAGAACACACAGCACCGGATCGAGTCGGCCAAGTGGCTGCATTTCTGGCCACGAAGCCAGGGGCTAACGCGGACCGGAGTTGGTGGGGTGGGGTTTTCGACGTCTGGGTTAAGGCAGTCGCGATCAGAGGCCTGAGTCACACAGCGATCGAGCCGATATTGACCGGAGGCAGAAACCCTGACGCGCGAGCCAAGGTGTTCTGTTCGGGAAAACCGCGGAAGAGGACCCTGGCTCAGCGCCCTCACGGGTGGCCTCGCGGCGGCCGAGCAATTTCCTAGCGCTAGGAATCTGGCGACGTCGCCTAGTTCGTGTCCTGCGAGCCACCGGCTCTGGCGATACAGACGCG
>JBGQHD010000584.1:0-4145 GCA_041497795.1 Planctomycetia bacterium | reverse complement strand
GCACGACCATGCCGGAGCTCTTCGCCGGACTTTCCGAGGCCGATCGTAACGAGCAGGTCGAAGCCCTCGTTCATTATCTGTTATCGCTCGGCCCCAAGGAGCCGGAGCAGGAGTTCCCCACCATCGGCGCCCAGCAGCGCGGGCAGGAGCTTTTCCATCAGGTCGGCTGCGCGGCCTGCCACGGCTCGCCGCAGCCCGGGGCGGCGCGGCTGGCTACCTCGGTGCCGCTGCCCAACCTGACGGAGAAGTACACGCTGCCGAGCCTGACGCAGTTCTTGCTCGATCCGCTGCACGTGCGGCCCTCGGGCCGCATGCCGGGCTTGAACCTCTCGGGGGCCGAAGCCCGCGACATCGCCAGCTACCTGCTGAAGGGGCTGCCCGAGGTCGCCAACGTCAAGTACGCCTACTACGAGGGGAGCTGGAACGATGTTCCCGACTTCAGCAAGCTCACGCCGAAGGCCACCGGCGGGACGAGCCGGATCGACGAGACACTGAAGCAGCGCGATGACCATTTCGGCTTTCGTTTCGAGGGCTTCCTGCGGATCGACCGCGAAGCGGATTACACGTTTGCGCTGCACTCCGACGACGGCTCGCGGCTGAAGATCGACGGCCGGGTCGTGGTCGATAACGGCGGGGTCCACGCGCCGCAGACCAAGCGCGGCCGCGCGAAGCTCACGCCCGGTTGGCACGCCGTCGTCGTCGAGTATTTCGAGCAAGCCGGCGGCGAAGAGCTGACCGCCCACTACGAAGGCCCCGGCATCTCGCGCCGACCACTGGCCGACGGCATGTCGGTGCTGAAAGAGCCGCCGCAAAAGGAATCGCTGGCCGTGAACATCAAGCCGGAACTGGTCGAGCGGGGCCGCAAGCTGTTCGCCAGCGTCGGCTGCGCGTCGTGCCATCAATTGAACGAAGGCGGCAAGCAGGTCGCTTCGAACCTGGCCACGACGGCGCTCGACAAGCTGAATGTCGCCCGAGGGTGCCTGGCGGAAGACGTAGGACGGAATGTCATTCCGTCCGGCAAGGCGGCCAGTGGCAAGCTGGTCGCGCACTACCACCTCACCAATCGCCAGCGCACGGCGCTGGCGGCGGCGCTAAGGCATCAGCAGGCCGGAGCGGCGGCAGGCGGCAACGGGGCGGGTAGTACACTCTCGCCCACCGACCAGATCGCCGACACGATGATGCGCTTCAACTGCTACGCCTGCCACAAGCGGGGTGAGATCGGCGGCGTGGAGCGCGAGCGCGACGCCTTCTTCCAGACGACGATGAAGGAGATGGGAGACGAAGGCCGCTTGCCGCCGGACCTCGACGGCGTCGGCGCCAAGCTGCGGCCCAAATGGCTGGAGCACGTCTTCGCTCAGGGAGCCGATGATCGGCCCTACATGCACACCCGCATGCCGCGGTTCGGCATGGCGAACGTCGGGCACCTGGTCGCGCTCTTGCCGAAGGTCGATACGATCAAGCCGGTGCCGACGGTCGAGCTGGACCGCCCGCAGATTCACTTCAAGTCGGCCGGCTGGCAGATGATCGGCGGCAAAGGCTTCGGCTGCGTGAAGTGCCACAGCTTCGGCCCGTTTCCGGCCGAGGGGATTCAGGCCATGGACCTGGCCGTGATGAGCCAGCGGCTGAACGAAGACTGGTTCAAGCGCTACATCCGCAACCCTCAGGAATTCCGCCGCGGCACGCGCATGCCCTCGGCCTGGCCGCCGACCGGCAAGAAGAGCCTGCTCAAGGACATCCTGGAGGGCGACGTGGACAAGCAAATCCACGCCGTCTGGCTGTACCTCACCGACGGCACGGCGGCCCGCACGCCGTTCGGTATGGTCACCGCCGGCCAGATGCTCACCCCCTTCAACGAGGCGATCATCTATCGCAACTTTATCCAGGGGGCCGGGCCGCGGGCCATCGGCGTCGGCTACCCGGAGAACCGCCACCTGGCCTTCGACGCCAATAACCTGCGGATCGCCCTGATCTGGCAAGGCAGCTTCATCGACGCCAAGCGGCACCGCACTGGCCGCGGCGAGGGCTTCGAAGGGCCGGCGGGGGCCAGCGTGATCAAGTTCGCCGAAGCGGTGCAGTTCGCCCGGCTGACGGCAGCCGATGCGCCGTGGCCGAAACAATCGGCCAAGGAGCTGGGTTACCAATTCCGCGGCTACCGCCTGAGCGCCGATCAGCGGCCGACGTTCCTCTATGACCTCGGCCCGGTGCACGTCGAGGACTACCCCAACCCGATTGCGACCGTTGCGGCCACAACGCTCGGCCGCACGATCACGTTGAAGGCTGGCGAGGCGGTGGAGAACCTGTACTTCCGTGCCGCCGCGGCGGACAAGATCACGGCCGGCAACGACGGTTGGTTCATGATCGATGGCACGCTGCGGATGCGGCTGGAGGCGTCGGGTTCAAAGCCGGTCGTCCGCAAGCAGGGGAATCAGATGGAGCTGATCGTGCCGGTGAAGTTCGAGAGCGGCCAGGCAAAGGTCGTGCAGGAGTTCGCGTGGTAGGGCGAGGTTTCCTGCGAGTTATGGAACGCGGAGATCGCGGAGAGGCCCCGATGTCCGTGCACGATTACTTGATCGACCATTCCGGATTTGACTGGCGAAACCTCCTCAAGGACTGGACGTCGTTGCTGCCACGGTGATCGCGAGACCCACGTGAGAGACGCACGAATGCTACGATACTTCCTCGCCACGTCGATCATGCTGCTTGCAATCGGCTCGCGCCTCGCGCTGGCTGCCGATCCCAAGGAAGACGACTATTACCGCATGGTCACGCTGCCCATCCCGCAGGGCATCGTGCTGGAAGGGGGCGGACTGGCGTTTATTCCCGACAACGGACGGATTGGCAATCCGTCCTACGGCAAGCTCGCCGTCTGCACGCGGCACGGCGATATCTACACGATCGAGAACCCGCTCTCCGACCCGCCCAAGGACGTGCACTTCACCAAGTTCGCCTCCGGGCTGCACGAGACGCTGGGCCTGACCTATGACAACGGCTGGCTTTACGCCACCCAGCGCGGCGAGGTCACGCGGCTGAAGGATACCGACGGCGACGGCCGGGCCGACCTGGTCGAGACCGTCGCCGACGGCTGGGAGCTTTCCGGCGACTACCACGAGTACGCCTTCGGGTCGGACTTCGACCGCGACGGCAACATGTGGGTCGTGCTCTGCCTCACCGGCTCGTTCACCAGCAACGTAAAGTACCGCGGCTGGTGCCTGCGGGTGAGCCGCGACGGCAAGGTCACCCCCACGTGCAGCGGCATCCGCTCGCCCGGCGGCATCGGCTTCAACCACCTGGGCGATTGCTTCTACACCGATAATCAAGGCCCGTGGAACGGCGCCTGCGGGCTGAAGTGGCTCAAGCCCGGCTCCTTCCAAGGGCATCCCGAGGGGAACAAGTGGTACTCGTCGGCCGCCAACATGGGCCCGCGGCCCAAGGACCCGTTGTCGGGCAGCCGCATCATGGTCGAGGCCAAGAAAATCCCCGAGTTGATGCCCACGGCCGTGCTCTTCCCCTACAGCAAGATGGGCAAGTCGGCCAGCGGCATCGTCTGCGACACCTCCGGCGGCAAGTTCGGGCCGTTTGAGAAGCAGCTCTTCGTCGGCGACCAGAGCGATAGCACGGTGATGCGGGTCTTCCTGGAAAAGATCAACGGCCGCTACCAGGGGGCGTGCTTTCCGTTCCGCGAGAGGTTCGACTGCGGCAGCCTAGGCATGCGGCTGGCCCCCGACGGCTCGCTGATGGTCGGCAGCACGGCCCGCGGCTGGGGCTCCCGCGGTGGCAAGGAGTTCGCGCTGCAGCGACTCGTCTGGACCGGCAAGACGCCCTTCGAGGTGCACGAGATGCGGGCCAAGCCGGACGGCTTCGAGTTGACCTTCACCCAGCCGGTCGAGGCCAAGGCGGCGGGCGACCTGGCCTCGTACAAGCTGAGCACGTACACGTACATCTATCAGGCGCAGTACGGCAGCCCGGAGGTCGATCAGAGCACGCCGAAGCTGTTGCGCGCCGTCGTGGCGGCGGACAATCGCAGAGTGCGGCTGCACGTCGATGGCCTGAAGGAAGGGCACGTGCACGAGCTGCACCTGCCCGGCGTGCGCTCGGCGGTCGGTCAGATGCTGCTGCACAAGGTGGCGTATTACACGCTGAACTAT
>JBGQHD010000583.1:0-4147 GCA_041497795.1 Planctomycetia bacterium | reverse complement strand
TCGGTGCTCTCCAGGCATTTCGGTCCCCGGGTGCCCGGGGTGCCGCCGTGCGTCGATCTGACGCCGATCGATCCCGACGCCCGGTTCATCCTCCGCACGCCGCCGGGGCAGCCCGGCTATCTGGGCGTGGCCCATGCCGGCTTCGAAGTGGCGGCCGTCGATCGCCGGAACATCATGCTCAACGGCGTGAGCCTCCGCCGGCTGGCCGACCGCCGGGCGCTGTTGGCCAGCTTCGACCGTTTCCGTCGGCGCGTCGATGGGGCCGGGCTCACCGACGGCATGGACGAATTCCACCGCCAGGCGTTCGCGGTGCTCACGTCACCACGTCTAGCCGAGGCGCTTGACCTCAGCCGCGAGGACGGCCGCATTCGCAGTCGCTACGGTCTGGATCGCGCCTTTCCGGACGAGCGGCAGGGCAAGACGCTGCTCGACCAGTTTCTGCTGGCCCGGCGGGTGATCGAAGCCGGCGCCCGCTGCGTGACGCTGGCCTTCAGCCGCTGGCCGTTCGGCCGCATGCTGCAAGGCGACTACAACTGGGATTGGCACAAGAACCTCTTCGCCGAAGCGCGGGGAGCGCTGCCGCTGTTCGACCTCGGTCTGTCGGGATTGATCCGCGATTTGGACGAGCGCGGCCTTTTGGACGACGTCGCCGTCGTCGTCTGGGGCGAGTTCGGCCGCACGCCGAAGATCAACAAAAACGCCGGCCGCGACCATTGGCCGAGGGTCGCCGGCGCGCTCGTGGCCGGCGGCGGAATGCGCTGCGGCCAGGTCCTCGGCTCGACCACCCGCTGGGGCGAGGAGCCGCTCACCCGCCCGGTCCACTTCCGCGACGTCTTCGCCACGCTCTACCAACGGCTGGGCATCGACGTGGCCGCCACGCAATTCACCGACCTGGCCGGCCGCCCGCAATACCTCGTCGGCGATCACCGGCCGCTGGCGGAACTGATTGGGTAGTGTTGTTGGGCGCCCCCGCACGGAGGGGGCATCGTCGGCACTTCGCAGAGGCGCTCCGCTCGTCCCGGCGCCGACCCTTGCCCTATTTGCCGTAACATCGCGCCCGGATTGGCGCTTAGCCGATGGTGACAATCAGCCCTCTGTCCAGGAGTCGCTCATGAGCGCGCGCAGGTCAGCCAGCGTGGGATGGACGGCGTGGGTACTGCTCTTGGCCGCCGGCCCGGTGTGGGCTCAGCCCCAGCCGGCGGTTTCGTCGCCGGGGCTCGACGCAAAAGTCAGCGCCGCCTGGCAGCAAGCCGGCGCCGAGCTCGGCTGGCTGACCACCGATCTCCGATTTGCCTCGACGTCGCTCCATTTTCAGCGCGAACCACCCCGTCCGGGCGACGGTGTACCGGCGTTTCGCTGGTCGCGCTTTCGGGCGGCGGTTTTGCCAGGCTTGTCCGAACCCGGCGCACCGTATGGGTTGGACCTGTCCTTCACGCAAATCACCGATGCCGACGTGCACGAGCTGGCGGCACTCCAGCAGCTCCAGTCGCTCAACCTGGGTGGCACGAAGATCAGCGACGCGGGCCTGAAGCACCTGGCGGGATTGCAGCAACTTCGGCATCTCGACCTCCGCTCCACCAAGATCACCGACGCCGGCCTGAAGGAACTGGCCGGGCTGAAGCAGCTCCGGTCGCTGTTCCTGAACGGAACCAAGATCAGCAGCGCCGGGGTCAAGGAGCTGGCCGGACTCGACCAACTTCAACGGCTCGCCCTGAACGGGACCAAGGTCACGGATGCGGCGCTGAAAGAGCTGGCCGGCATGCAGCAACTGCGGGCACTGATCCTCAACAGCCTGCCGATCACCGACGCCGGCCTCAAGGAACTGGCCGGCCTGAAACAGCTCCGAGCGCTCAGTTTGCAAAACTCCCGCATTACCGGGCTGAAGGGGGTATCCGAAATGAAGCAGCTTCAGGCGCTGGACCTGTCGGGCACGCGGGTCGCGGATGCGGGGTTGCAGCAGCTCGCCGGCCTGACGCAACTGAGGAACCTCTATCTCGGCGGGACGAACATCACGGATACCGGCTTGAAGGAACTGGCCGGACTCAAGCAACTGCGGGAACTCAAGCTCGCCGACAAGATCACCGATGCGGGATTGAAGCACCTGGCCGAAATGAAGCAGCTCCAGTTACTCAGCTTGTATTACACGCGGATCACCACCGCCGGCCTGAAGGAACTGGCCGGCCTGCAGCAGCTCCAATCGCTCGACCTGCGCTTTACCGAAATCAGCGATGCCGGCCTGAAGGAACTGGCCCCGCTGAAGCAGCTCCGGACGCTCGACCTCTTCCTCACTCCGATCACCGATGCGGGACTGAAGGACCTGGCTCCATTGACGAAACTGCGGACCCTCAACCTCTCCTACACCAAAATCACGAATGCGGGCTTGAAGGAGCTGATCGCGCTGAAGGAGCTGCAGTCGCTCGACCTCAATTTCACCAAGGTCACCGACGCGGGGATCAAGGAACTGACGGGGCTGAAGCAGCTCCAGTCGCTGGGCCTGGAGGGCACGGCCATCACGGATGCGGGCCTGCGGCCGCTGACCGAGCTCAAGCAACTGCAGTCGCTCAACCTGCGGGGCACCCAGATCGCCGACGGCGGTCTGTCGTCGCTGGCCGACATGCGGCAACTTCGGTCGCTCAACCTGCAAGCCACCCAGGTGACGGACGGACGGGTGAAGGAGCTGCGGAAGACTCTGCCGGCCACGTCGATCTCTCGCTGAGCGCTCCCCTGGGTCTGCCTCGAGCTCACCAACCGACACTAGCCCGACGCGCAAGCGAGGGAGAAGCGGGGATAGACAGCGCCACCCCCTCGCTTGCGCTCGCTTGCGCTTCGGGCTAGTGTGGCTTCTGAAGGGCCTAACGCCTCGCTCGCGGTGGTGGATCGGAGCGGCGGCGGGCGGTATGATTGCCGCTGCTTTCGCGGCGGTCTTTCGTTCACCCAAGGGTCGGTTCGATGCCATCCATGACTCGTGCCTTGCGCGCTCTGCGGTTCTTGATGGTGACGCTTTGTCCGGTCCTCGCGCTTCCCGCCGCGGCGCAGGTGAAGGCGGGGCAATCCTCCGTGCCCAAGGGGGAAGTCAGCAAGTACACCTTCGAGACGAGCAAGGTCTTCCCCGGCACGGTGCGCGACTATTGGGTCTACGTCCCCCGGCAGTACGATCCCTCGAAGCCGGCCTGCGTACACGTCAACCAGGACGGCATCCAGTACAACGCCCCGTCCGTGTTCGACGAGCTGATCGCCAAGCAGGAGATGCCCGTGACGATCGGCGTCTTCATCATGCACGGCCGGGTGAAGGCCGGTTCGGACAAGGCGCTCGACCGCTTCAACCGCAGCTTCGAATACGACGGGCTGGGCGACGACTACGCGCGGTTCCTGCTCGACGAGTTGCTGCCGGCCGTGGAGCAGAAGAAAACGTCGGACGGGCGGCCGATCCGCCTGTCGCGCGACGGCAACGACCGCAGCATCGGCGGGGCCAGCAGCGGGGCGATCTGCGCCTTCACGGCGGCCTGGGAGCGGCCTGACGCCTTTCGCCGCGTGTTCAGCGCGGTCGGCACTTACGTCGGCCTCCGCGGCGGCAACGCCTATCCCACGCTGATCCGCAAGTTCGAGCCCAAGCCGATCCGCGTGTTCCTGCAAGACGGCAGCGGCGACCTGAACATCTACGGCGGCGACTGGTGGATGGCCAACCAGGAGATGGAGCGGTCGCTGCGGTTCGCCGGCTACGAGGTCAATCACGAGTGGGGCCAGGGTGGCCACAATGGCGAGCACGCCACCAAGCTCTTCCCCGACGCCATGCGCTGGCTGTGGAAAGACTGGCCTGCCCCCGTGAAAGCCGGCCCCGGCTCGCCGCAGTTGCAAGAGATCCTGTTGCCGGGCGAGGACTGGAAGCTGGTGGCCAAGGGCTACAAGTTCACCGAAGGCCCGGCGGTCAATGCCCAGGGGGAGGTGTTCTTCAACGACGTGCCGGCCAGCAAGACCTACCGCATCGGCCTGGATGGCAAGGTCAGTCCGGCGATCGGTGCCACGCGGCGCGGCGACGGCCAGGCCTTCGGTCCCGACGGGCAGCTTTATGCCGTCGCCGGCGAGACCAGCGAAATCCTGGCGTACGACATGGCCCATCCGGAGAAGCCGCGCGTCGTGGCCGACGGCT
>JBGQHD010000582.1:0-4150 GCA_041497795.1 Planctomycetia bacterium | reverse complement strand
CCGCTGGGACAGCGACAACGCCACAGCCCTCATGGCCCTCGCCTGCCTCGAGGACAGCCACCTGTGGCCAAGTTATTGGCCAACCCTCGACCCTGAAAGAAATTAACGCCGCCAGAATCCGCGGACACACACCCCAGGTTGACCTCGCTAGCATGCTGCGCTACGATCCACTGACTGCGGCACCCCCAGTTCGAGCGCCTGATGAGCACGCCGGCCCAACCCCCTGGCTCCGTCCGTCCATCCCCCCCCGGAAAGGGTCAAGCGGCAACGGATCGGCCCAAGGCCGCCTCCGGCGTCGATCAACCGCGCATCGCCCGGGCGGTGCGCGAGATTCTGCTGGCCGTGGGGGAAGACCCCGACCGCGACGGCCTGCAAGAAACCCCCGACCGCGTGGCCCGGATGTACGCCGAGATGTTCTCAGGCCTGCACGATGACCCGCGCCGGCACCTGAAGAAGTTCTTCACCGAGAAGTACGACGAGATCGTGCTGGTCCGCGACATCACGTTCCAGAGCATGTGCGAGCACCACCTGCTGCCGTTCATGGGCAAGGCGCACATCGGCTACGTGCCGGCGGGACGGGTGATCGGCCTGAGCAAGCTGGCCCGCGTCGTCGAGGTGGTGGCCCGCCGGCCGCAGGTGCAAGAGCGAATGACCGAGACGATCGCCGATCTCTTGGTGGAGGAGCTTGGCGCCAAGGGGGTGGCCGTGGTGGTCGAGGCCACGCACACCTGCATGACGATCCGCGGCGTCCGCAAACCGGGCAGCGTGTGCGTCACCTCGGCCATGCGCGGGCTGTTCCGCGATCGGATGAAGAGCCGGGCCGAGGTGATGACGCTGATCTACGGCGACCGACGGCTGGAGTGACGCAGTCGGCAGTCGGCAGTCGGCAGTGGGCAGCGGTTAGCGGGCAATGTGCATTGGGCAATAACAATTACCGTCATCACTTGCGCAAGGGAGAGAACAATGTCTGGCGGATACCAAGACCTGAAGGTCTATCAGCTTGCTTACCGGCTAGCGATGGAGGTCTTCCGTGAGTCGAAGAAGTTCCCCGCGGAGGAGCGATATTCCCTGACCGACCAAATCCGCCGCGCCTCCCGAAGCGTGGCCGCCAATATTGCCGAAGGGTATCGCAAGCGCCGCTATGAGAAGATGTTCGTCAGCAAACTGGCTGATGCTGACGGCGAAGGAGCGGAGATACAGGTTTTCCTCGCCTTCGCGCGCGACTGTGAATACCTTCCCGCCAAGCGATGTCAGGAGCTCACATTTGGCTATGACGAAGTCGGTCGAATGCTGGGCAGCATGATGGACCACCCAGAGAAGTTTGCGCCGAAGCGGCCCGGACGATAGTTGCCGATCCAGGTTCAGAATCGGCTCTGCCTACTGCCTACTGCCTACTTCTGCATGATCGTCCTCCTCCAGTTCGTCTATCGGCTATCGTTCGGTCTGGCGATGGCGATGGCGGTCACGCCGCCGCGATGGGTCAGCAGCGGCTATTACCGCAACCACTCGTACGTGCTGCTGGGTTTGAGCGTGTTGGCGGGGGCTGTAACCTGGATCGGTGGCGGCGAACTGCCGCTTTGGCCGGCGATCGCGGGGGCCGGATTGAGCTACGCCTCGTCGGTGGTTTGGCTCTTCGAGCGCCCGCGGCCCGGGATCGTCGCGCTCCTTTTGGCCGCCGCCGTGGCGCTCTGCGGCGCGTGGCAGACCGATCCATCGGCCGCCCGCGGCGAATCGCTGACCACAAGCCACGTCTTGGCCTTCATCGATCCTCTCGCCGCCGGGTTGGTGCTCGGCGTGACGATGGCCGCCATGCTGCTGGGGCACTGGTATCTCAACGCGCCGGGCATGAAGCTGGCCCCCTTGCAGCGGCTCGTCCTGTTGCTGGGCGGATCGCTGGTGCTGCGGGCTATGGTGTGCGGCACCGGACTGGCGCTGTGGATCGCCGCATCCGGGCCGCCGGGACACGTCGACTGGCTGTTCCTCGCGCTGCGCTGGCTGTCCGGCTTGCTGGGCGTCGCCGCGACGGCCTGGATGACCTGGCAGACGCTAAGGATTCCCAACACGCAAAGCGCCACGGGCATGCTGTACGTGGCGGTGATCCTCAGCTTCATCGGCGAGCTGACCGGCCAGCTTCTTTCGGCCCGCGTAGGGCTGCCGCTGTAGGTCCCGCCTGCCGGGCGGGACAATCCGCCCGGCGACCCGCGGGAGGTCGGTGCCGCTCGGCTCGCGGCACCTACTTCTCGGCTTCCTGCTCGAAGAAGACGTTGTCGAATCGACCACGGCCACGGAATCGATAGATCTTGAAATCGTCGTCGAGCGTGGCGATCTGCTTGACGTTGAGGCGCTCGCACGTGGCTACCCAGAGCGCATCGGCGAAGTCCATCGGCAAGTCCGCGTACTTCGCCATCAGATCCTTGACGCGCTGGATGTCCTCGGCCTCCGGCTGGAGGAGGACCAGTCCCCCCGCCCCGAGCCAAGTCAAGAAGTCTTGCTGGGCGATGGAACCGCAGCACGTGCATTGCCTCGGTGACGACCGCCAGCGTGGAAACCAACCTGGCACGAGTTCGTTGGATGAAGCCGACTGCCGTCTCATGATAGCCGTCATCGCGGTCGAAGAGCGCAACGCATGGTCCCGTGTCAATGACGACGATGTTTGGCATCGATGGCCTCGCCTGCGACTCGCTGGGTTCGCTTTTCGCCGTCGCTCCGCCCGGCCAGGGCCGAGAGCACGCTCCGGTCGGTGTCGTTGTGCAGCGCCCGCACCGAGATGTCGCCCATCAGAAACAGGCACACGCCCGGATGCCAACTGCCGAACAAGTTGTCGGTCGAACGGTCGGCGGGGCCTTGGGCCAAGGGGCGATCGACCGTCTCGCCCATCAGACGCATGAAATACATCGGCCGGCCAAGCATGACCGGGCCGTCGCCGCCGTCGATGGCCAGGTCGGTGTTCCACAGGCTGCCCTCGGGGATGTGCTTCTCGCCGAGCATGGCCGTGACGCTCAGCCCGTCGGTCACGTCGTTCAGCGTGACGGGCGAGCGGATCTTGGCGAAGGTCACCACGCCCGGCGGCAGTTTGGCCGCCACCAGCATGGCGCTGGAGTCGGCGCTGAAGGCGTCCGCGCCGTTCGTGGGGCCGACGCAGGCATAGTCGCTGGGCTGGGCCTCGAGGCCGTCCAGCTCGACGACGCGCTCGCCCGCCCGGCGCGTGGGGCAGAAGAAGCCAGGCCACGTCATGCCGCCTAGCACGGCGGCGTTCGGCGGGGCGAGGCAGTTCTGGCCAAAGTCGTACCGATCGACGACCGCCAGATCGGCCGGCGGGCGCTGGCGGGCATCGCCGGTCGGGGACGTCTTCCGCTGGCTCGGCGCCGTCTTCGCGGTCTTCATGGCTTCCGGCGGCCCGACGTTTCGATAGGGCCAGACGAAGAACGCCCAGGTGGGCTCGTCGGGGCCGAGCGCCGCGGGCGGCAGCGCGCCGTGAAGGTCGTGAAAGGCATACACGGCGTAGCCGAGCTGGGCCAGATGGAATTCGCAGCGCGCGCGGCGGGAGTTCTCGTTAGCCACCTGCACCCACTTGAATAGGAGCAAGACGCCGCTGCACAGCACGATCGCCACCGCGGCCAGGCCGGCCAGCGAGCCAACGGAAAGGTTGATCGCGAAGCGTCGGGCAGGTTGTTCCATAGCATCGACGTCTCGACTGTAGCCGAGTTCGCCAGAACTTGGGGGGACTGAGTTCCCAGGTGGGGCGAATTGACCTGAACTCTGGCGAGTTCAGCTACCGCAGGTGGCCGTTTACACCATCAGTCGCCCGCCGCAGATGTTGATCGTCTGGCCGTTGACGGCCCGCGAGCCGTCGCTGGCCAGGAAGACCACCAGCGGGGCGATCTCATCCGGCTCCAGGCGGCGGCCCAGTGGCGAAGCCTCCGCCTCGAGCTGCTTGAAGGGGACGCCCAGCCGCTTGGCGTCGTACTCCAATCGCTTGTCGTTCATCCGCGAGCGGACCACGCCGGGGCAGACCGCGTTGACCGTCACTCCGTAGGGGGCCACTTCCAAGGCGGCCACCTTGGTCATTCCAGCCAGGGCGTGCTTGCTGGCGGTGTACGCCGCGCTGTGCAGGCTGGCCATCTTGGCATTGATCGAGGCGATGTTGATG
>JBGQHD010000581.1:0-4178 GCA_041497795.1 Planctomycetia bacterium | reverse complement strand
TGCGCCTCTTTCCACGTGAGCGGTACGTCAAAGAACTTGTACGCGTGACCCTTGAAAGACGCGGCATCGCGGGGGATGGCGGACGGGCGCGGCGTGGACTGCGCTCGAGCGTCTCGTACCGGTGCTATCAGGGAAACGAGGAGCAGCGCCGAGAGAACTCCGTGGCTGATAAGGTTCATGGTTCATCTCTTCCCAAAGGAGATGTCAAAGCACCGCGCTCGCTTTGGTGGACGCGGCGAACTGAGAGACCATGAAACGCCAAGGCCTCCACTAGCGCGCGATTCTACGTGACCCCCGTCGGCGGTACAAGTAGATTGGGGCGCCCACGGGTCGCAAGTCGCAACCGGGTCACGCGATCCTCGTGGCGCCACCCGTCATCCCTACCACGCCGCTTGGGCAGCGCTACCACGCAATTTCTTGACGCCGCTTCGTTCACCCTCTATCGTCGGGCTATCTTATCTCTGCGACAGGGTGGCAAAGCATGTCCCTGACACCCGATCTGTTGGTGGCGCCCGCGGGCGGGCTGGATGCGCTGAAGGTGTTTGGCCTGTTTCGTAAGACGTGGCCCAAGGACCTTGGCGTGCGGTTGGCCTCGGAGGCCATCGCCGATGGCAGCGTGGTGGTGGTGGAGTTGGGCGCCATCGGCGGCCGGACGACCGTGCCTACGCTGGGGGTTCGCAACCTCGGGAACCAGCCCGTGCTGTTCCTGATGGGGGACCAACTGTGCGGCGGCCGGCAGAATCGGGTCGTCAACAGCTCCACGCTCGTGGCGGCCCAAAGCACGGTCGGGATTCCGGTAAGCTGTGTCGAGCGGCAGCGCTGGGACCCGGATGCCCCGGAGAGCTTCGGTTCCCACGAGTCCGTGGTGGGCATTAGCGTGCGGTCGGTGCTGGCCGGCAGCCGTGGCGACGGCCATCAGGCCGATCAAAGCACGGTGTGGCTCAGCGTCGGGGAGACCTTGGCGAGCCTGGGCGTAGACAGCCAGACGTGCGACATGTTCGCGGCGCACTCGGCGCACAGTGACAGAATCGCGGATTTCGTCGGCAGCGTCGAGTTCTTCCCCACCGCCGCCGGCCTGGCCGTGGCCATCGGCGATCGAATCGTCTCGCTCGACGTTTTCCTCAACGCGCGGATTTGCGGCCAGACCTGGCGACGGATCGTGCGTGGCTGCGTGCTGGACGCGCTGCAAAGCAAGGCCCGCGCCTGCACGGTGACCGCGGACGAGGTGCGCTCGCTGCTCACCCGCGCCGCGCAGGCGAACTGGGTGGAGGTGCCCCCGGCCGGCGTCGGCCAGGAACGCCGTGCGGCGGTGGATCCATGGTCGGCGTCGCTGCTCTTGCTGGACGACGAGTTGGTTCACGCCAGCTTCGTGTACTCGCCCTCGGCTGCGGTCTGCCGGCCGTTGGCATGACGGGATTAAGCCGCGACGGCGCGGAGCCCACAGCACTCCGGCTGCTGGGAGCAGCCGGGGTGCTTGGGCTACCAATCGGTCGTTTCGAGGCGCGAGTCCGTCAGTGACGCCGGGCTGGCAGGCGAGGCAGGCTTTGGCAAGTCGCGTACGCTGTGCGCGTTCACACTCGGGAGGTTGCCCAGCCGAAAGATCTTCTCCCCGACCACGTCCTTGCCGCTTTCCAGGAACACCCGCACCCGCACGCACCAGCGGATCTTGACCAGCGGTCCGTCGTAGCTCAGCGGGCTGTGGGGCAGCTTGGTGGCGAAGGGCCGCCAAGCGGGCCGCTCGCCAAGCGGATCGGCGTCACGTGGACGAGTCTCTCCGAGACTCGTTTTCGCGTCTCGCAGAGACGCGGCCACGTGCACCTTGTGCTCTTCGAAGTAGTGCACGCCGAAGTCCTCGTCTCCTTTGCCTTCGGTGTACCAGAGGACTGACAGCTCGACGCTCTGGACCTTGTCCGGCTGGAAGACGTCCCAGCGAAATCGCCCCGCCAGCGTTTCGCCCGGCACGTAGGCGCGGTGGCCCGGATCGAGCTGGATGGTCACGAAGGTCGCGTTCATCACACCACCTCGGGCGGCGAGGGGTACACGACGAGCGGAAAGTCGCGGCGGAGCATCGGCCAGCGGTCGGGCAGGGCCTCCACGACGAGCATCCAGGTGATTTCGTTGCGCGGCGCGCGGAACGAGTGCATCGCGCCGGGCGGGACCTGAAACGGGCGCTGCACCTCCAGCGGCTGGTTGGGGGTCACGATCAGGTCGTCGCCGCGGTAGATCTCGTGCTCCGCGACCTGGCGAGTCTCGGTGCGGGTGTTGGTGCCCTGCTGGTAGGTGGCTTTCTCTTGGCAAACCAGGACCAGTCGCAGGCGACGGATCGCCAGACGACCGAACTGAGCCAGCGAGACCTGGCAATCCGCCCCGGGGTAGAGCGGCTGGCGCGAGATTTCGACGACGGTAGGCCCCAGATGCACGGCCTGGGTCAATCGCTTCAGACACACGTACAAGAGCCATAAGGCGGCGGGCACAAACAACAGGCCGGCGACGATCAGCGGCCAGTCGATTTCGCCGTCGGTGGCTTTGAGCACGGCCAGGGTGGGCAGGAAGGCCACCATGCCGCAGAAGACCAGGCTGCCGGCCACGAAGATCGCCAACGACCAGCCGCCCAGGTGCGCCGCCGGCAGCCGATACGTCAGCCGCGTGCCCGGGCTGTTGGTCAGGCCCGTGTCGTAGGGCACGCCGGGGTACAGGCCGGCCAGCAGGCCGGGATCGCGGGGAGCGATTTGGGCGGCGCGGCGGGCCAGGTCCTTGCGACGCTCGACCGACATCGCCCGGTTGAAGCTCAGGTACATCACGCCGCCGCCGCCGACCAGAATAAATGCGACCGGCAGGGCCAGAACCAGCCAGACGTAGCCGCTGTAGCCCAGGATGAGCACGGCGCGGTTGGAGTTGTCGTGGTAACACCAGTGCCTGTTGCCTTTTGGGTAATCCGCGAGAACCGCGTCGCATTCCGCCTTGTCACTGAAAAACGTCCCGGCAACGTCCCAGGTGATTTCCGGTTTGTAAGTGCGGCCCTCGACCAAGTATTCGACTTGAAACTTCGGGCGATAGCCGGTGATTTGGGTTTGCCCAAATTCGTGCACCTCGTGCCTCTCCGGCCACGAGTCGAGAATCGTGCACTCGACCCGCTTGAACTGCTGATTGGCCTTCCATTCCGGCCAGGCCAGCGTGGTCCAGGTGATGACGAAGATCATCAGCCCGAGTCCGCAGAGGCTGCCGAAGAAGGCGGTCAGCCCCGCGCTGCCGGCCCGCTGCGAGCCGGTGCGGCGTTCGCCGCGCTTCTTGACGTAGAAGCGGAAGTAGCGACTGATGCGGGGGAACGAAGCCACGGGAGACCACTCGGGGAGCGCGCCGGAGCGCAAACGCAACTTGTCTTAGCCTACCTCCGGCGGCCGCCAGGGAGAATCCGGGCTTCCGCAACGTCCGCAGCGCGCGGCGTGGGGTCCGCACGGCGGCGCCTGCGGCTTTTTGTCGCGGCACCCTCGCTGCCGAGCGTTATATCGCGTGGCTGCGCCTCGTGGCCACCGCGCGTGGCGATCGCGTGGGGTTGACAAGCGCACCACTTCCGGTAGAAATTTGCGAATTCGCTGGTAGCGTCGCTGGTTCCGTCGATGACTCGCGGCGCTACGGGGGGCTGCTCTTCTCGATCCCGTGGGCCATGGACAAGAAAAAGCCTTCGATTGAAGAAATCCTCGCCATGGCGCGGCAGGGAGCCAGCGGCGGGAAATCGCAGGAGAAGAGCAAGCCAGCCGACGAGGCGGTGACCGCTGAGTCGTCAACGGGGGAGACCGCTGCCTCCCCGCCATCGGCCGCCCCTGCCAAGCCCTCGCCGGCAAAGCCCAAGCCCTCGGCAGGTGGAAAGCCGAGTGTCGCCGATATTCTGGCCGCGGCGCGCGGTGAAAAGAAAGCTGGCGAGACGGCGGCTGCGGCCGCACCCGCGGAACCCAAGCCAAAGCCTGCAGCTAAGCCCGCCAAGCCGGCGGCCAAGCCCCATGCAGCCAACGAAGCGGAGTCTGCCGAGGAGAGCGGTGCTCCACGCGGCACGGCCAGCATTCTCGAGGCCGCCCGCGGCGAGTCCAAGCGCGGCCCCAAGTCGAAGGCCGAGGCGGGCGTTGCCGTCAGCGAGAAGCCTGCTCAGGAGGAGGGGCCGGTCAAAGCCAAGCCCAAGGGTG
>JBGQHD010000580.1:0-4216 GCA_041497795.1 Planctomycetia bacterium | reverse complement strand
GCCCTGGGGAACCCTTGTCGTCGTCCTGCGGCACGCGCCGACCTGCTCGCCATGTCATCGAGAGACGTGCGCCTGGGCCGATCATCCGTGCATGCGCGGCATCACGCCGCAGATGGTGGCTGGCGAAGCAACGCAGATGCTGGAGCGAGGAAGCGCGGGCACTGCAAGTAGGGTGGGCTGTGCCCACCAAGAAGCGATGAGCCGCTCCGAAAGCCCGCTCAGCGTGGCACCGGCGGACGGTCCACCAACGAAGGACACTGCACGTGGTTTCTGGTGGGCACAGCCCACCCTACGGTGGCTGCTCGCCGGATGGATGGCGACCGTCGCGGCGGCGTATCTATGCGAGATGCTGATCCATCGTGGATGGTGAGCACAGCGATGACCGACACCCTTCGATCTCTGGCGGCCTTTGTGATCATTGCCTTGTCGGCGTGGGGCATCGGGCGGCCGCTGGCGCGGTGGCTGAGAGTCACGGACCGCGATTGGCTTTCCGCCGTTGTCTGGAGCGTCGCGCTGGGCCTCGTGGCCGTCGGTATGGGACTGACGGCTTGGGGGATGATCGGCGGGCTCGACGCCACTCTCATTCGGTGGTTTACGGTCCTGGCGGCAGGCTGGGGATGCATCGAGATTATTCGTGATGTGCACGGTCGCCGCGCGAACAGCGCTGCTCACGCCCTTCGCATCCATGCTCAGGGCGTGCCACCCTGGCGCGCCGTCCCCGTAGGGATTCTCTGCCTGTGCCTCGTGGCCGCGGGCGGTTCGCTGGTGAGCGCGCTGGCTCCGGCCGTGGCCGGCGACGCCCTGTGTTACCATCTGGAACTGCCGAAGGTGTTCCTCGCGCGCGGCGCGATCGAGTATTTGCCTCTGCACGAGAACTCGACTTTTCCACTCTTGGCCGAGATGTGGTACCTGTGGGCCTTGGCGCTGGACTCGCCCGTGGCGGCCCAGTTGGTCCACTGGGGGCTGGGCCTGCTCTTGGCCGGTGCCAGCGTGCTGCTGGCCAGGCCGATCGTCGGGCATCGGGCGGCCTGGCTGGCGGGCGCCGTCGTGCTGGCGGTGCCGGGCGTGACCAACCAAATGGCCGCGCCACTCAACGACGTCGCCCTGGCGACGTTCACGGCGCTGGCGCTCGTGGCCTGGCAGGCCCGATGTCATTCTGAGCGCAGCGAAGAATCCCCGGTTAGCACGTCGGAGACCCTTCGCTCCGCTCAGGGTGACAGCGGCGCTCAGGGTGACAGCGGCGGTGGGGGTGACGATTGCGGCTGGCGCGGGTTCCTTCTCGCCGGTGTGATGGCCGGCGCGGCGCTATCCATCAAGTACGTGGCGATTGTCTTTGCGGCCGCCGTGGGCGCGACATGGTGTGCGATGTTGCTCCGCCGCGGCGAGGATCGTCGGCTCTTGCTCCGCGCCGCGGCCGTTGTCTCGCTCGTGGCTCTCCTTGTCTCCGGTGTGTGGTACGCTCGCGCGGCCTATCACCGCGGCAACCCGGTCTATCCATTCTTCTCCAACGTGCTGGGGACGGAGGGACCGCCAACAGTACGCGAGAGCAAGACGCCCTTGAAATGGACTTCCGGCGACCTGCTGACGGCCCCCTGGCAGGTGACGATGCAGCCGGATCGATTCGGCGGCCGCGGCCATCAACTCGGCGGACTGTTCCTCATGCTCCTGCCGGCGGTGCTGCTGGCGGCGGGACGGCGGCTTTGGCCGCTGTTCGGCATCAGTGCAGTCTATGTTCTGCTATGGTATGGCCTGCGGCAGAACGTACGCTTCTTGTTTCCGCTCGTGCCGGTCCTGGCCGTGATTGCCACGGCCGTGCTCGTTGATTTGCCGCGCTGGCCCATCGTGCCTCGCGCGGTCGCCGTGACGTCCTGCGCCGTGGTCATTGGCTTGGGGGTCGCGATGCCTGCCTATCGCGCGCGGCAGCACGTCCGCGTGGCACTCGGCCTCGAGAGCCGGGAGGAATTTCTGGCGCGGTGCGAGCCGACCTACCAGGCGGCCCGCTTCGTCAATGCGCATTTGCCGCGCGACGCCCACATCTTGAGTCAGGAGTTCAGGGCATTCTACTTCGAGCGCGAGCTGACGCGCGAGAACGCCTTTCGCCGAGCGGCGCCCTATTCCGGGCAATTGACCGATGCCACAGAGCTGGTGGCGCGGTTGCGCGCGGCCGGGTTCACGCACCTGCTGCTGGCCGAGGCCGACGGCGAAGCGGCGCGCTACAACGACACCTTGAGCCGCCACGTCGCGGCGGCGCAGGCAGCGGCCCCGGCTCAACAGGTCACGCTTCTGCGTTACGACTTCCACGAGTCGGACGGCGGCACGCGGCATTACCAGCTCGTGGAGCTGTGCGACGGCGATGACCCTTCTCGAGCCAGCTATCATGCGGCCGGGCCGTCCAGGGGAGACCGTCGCTGACGGATGTTTTGACGTGCATCGGCGGTGCCGGCAGGCTGGAAGGCGCGAAGCACCCCGGCTGCTCCCAGCAGCCGGGGTGCTGGTCGATGCCGCCCTTGGCCGACAAGAGCAGCTTACCCGCCGCAGTGTCACGACGCGAACCGTCTTCTGCGTAGCGTGAGTAGCGCGCGCTCGCTGAACGCCCAATTCAGCCGTATTGCTCACGCTGCTCGAGCGCAGCTCAATCTCGCAACTCATTGCAGTGAAGCCGTTTCCGCTCCGCTGCCGCCGTTTGGTGAACCAACCCACCTCGCGGAAAACGGAGGTCGCGAGTGACACATACGGAACATTTGGGTCACAAAGCGGCCAAGCGAGCGACGGACAGGAATGTTCCGGGACAAGTAGGGTGGGCACCGCCCACCAAAAACCGGAGTGGCCTCTGAGCGGTCAATGGCCCGGTGTCCGACGTGTGCCAATAGTGGGCATTGCCCACCCTACTTCTTCTCCGCAATGCACCACAGGTTCTTGTCGGTGCGAATGAAGAGCTGCCCGCTGGAGACGGCAATCGAGGCGTTGGTGTGTTCGCCCAGGCTGTTGGTGGCCAGCAGCTCGTACTTGGGGCTGGCGGCGAAGACGTGGGTGTCGCCGCTGTGGGTCAGCACGTACAGCCGGCCGTCGGCGTGGACCATCGAGCTCCACGAGTTGCTGCGGCCGGGGCGCTTGGCGATCTGCCAGATTTCCTTGCCGGTCGTCACCTCGTAGCAGTGCGGGACGCCGTTCTCCTCGAGGATGTAAACGTGCTCCCCGACGATCACGCCGGAGCCGACGCGCTGGGTGTTCCGCGGGTGGTGCCAGAGCCGGTCCTTGGTGATGTCCCCCTTGCCGCCCAGCCGCGCGGCCAGGGCCGCGCCGTTGAAGCCCGACATGGCCACGACCACGCCATCATGGTAGAGCGGCGACGTGTAGACCAGGTTCGTCAGGCCGTCGCACGACCACAGCTCCTTGCCGGTCTTGGGGTCGATGCCCTTGAGCTTGTTGGGGATCGGCAGGATCAACTGGTCCTCGCCTTTGAACGCCCCGGCCTTCACCGGCACGATCAGGGGCGTGCTCCACGAGCCGCCGGGCGCCTTGTACTCCCAGACGGTCTTGCCCGTCGCCTTCTCGACGGCCAGCAGATAGTTGCGGCCCCGCCCCTCGTTGGGGCCGCACCAGAGGATGGCCGTATCGCCATAGAGCACGGGCGAGGAGCCGTTGCCGTACTGATGCTCGAAGCGGCCCAGGTCGGTCCGCTTCCATAGCTCCTTGCCGGCCAGGTCGTAGCAGTACATCCCGGCCGAGCCGTGGCTGACCACCACCCGCTGCCCGTCGGTGGCCGGCGAGGCCGAGCAATAGTAGCTCTCGTTCCAGGCCTTCTCCTTCTCCGTGTACGAGACGTCCTGATTCCAGAGGAGCTTGCCGTCGCGCCGGTCGAAGCACATCAGGCCGCGGGTCGTGCCCCCCTGGTTGGCCTGCGTGAGGAACACCTTGTCGCCCCAGACAATGGGGGTGGAGTTGCCGGGAGCGGGCAAAGCCGTCTTCCACAGCACGTGGTCGGTGGTGCTCCACTTCAGCGGCAGGTCCTTCTCCGCGCACTGCCCTTGCCCGCCCGACCCGCGCCAAGCCGGCCAATCGGCGGCCTGGGAATGCGACGTGGCGGTGAGCCATACGGCGACGAAGGCCGCTTGGAGAGTGACTGAAGAGGCGATGCGAAACGGCATGCAGGACTCCGATGCGGACGGATCGTGGAGGCGTGGAGTGTCATCTTACGCCGCGGGTCGGCAGAATT
>JBGQHD010000579.1:0-4222 GCA_041497795.1 Planctomycetia bacterium | reverse complement strand
GGCGTCGTCTGGTTCGTGGCCTTGGCTTCCACCGCCGCGGCGCAGTCCGAATCTCGCGAAACCACCAGCGGGTGGCGGGCTGCGGGCAGCGGCTCCTCGGCCGCCACGGTTTCGCCGGTCGGGTACGCCCCCTCATCCTCCTCGCCTGCGGCGCGCGACGACGGCGACCGGCGCGACTCGGAAGGCTCGTCCCCCTTTCGGCTCACGCAGCATTCGGTAACCGCCGTGTCGGTCGGCTCAGACGGCGTGGATTCGGAGCAGCTCCCCATCAACCGCTACACGCAGGCCGTGCAATCGACCAACCAGCCACAGCAGGCGGTGATCGATTGGATCCTCCGCGAAACCGGCTACGAGACCTGGCACGGTGCCGTGGACGCGTCGCTGACCGCCGATCGCAACGTCGTCCGCGTCCGGCATACGGCGGAAAAACGGCGAGCGGTCAAAGCCATCGTCGATCGTTTCAACAACGAGTCGGCCCTGACCCGCGCCTTCGGCGTCCGCGTCATCACGCTGGACGAGCCGGACTGGCGGGCCCGCGCGTTTCGCACGATGAAGGCCGTGCCCACGCAGTCGTCCGGCGTGTCGGCCTGGCTGATGGAACGCGAGCACGCGGTCACGCTGCTCTCGGAGCTGGGCAAGCGCACCGACTATCGCGAGCCGCCCGAGAACAACGCCCAGCCGCTGCTGGAAAACGGCCAATCGTTCGTGCTCTCCAGCACCCGCTCGATCAGCTATCTGCGCGACATCTCCGGCCCCAAGCCGCCCGTGGCCGGGCCGCAGCCGGTGCCCGATCAATTGCAAGAGGGCCTATCGCTGGAGTTCAGCCCGCTGTTGTCGGTCGACAGCTCGATGGTCGATGCCGTGCTCAAGTGCCACATCGACCAGGTCGAGGCGCTGCGGCCGGTGATGGTGGACGTGCCGGTCGGCCTGGGCGTCAACCAGTCGGTGCGGCTCGACGTGCCGCAGATGAGCCAGTTCCGCCTGCAAGAGCGGTTCCGCTGGCCGGTGGACCAGGTGCTGCTGGTCAGCCTGGGCCTCGTCCCCGCGCCTTATCGGCCGGCGCAGTCGATGGTCAACCTGCGGTCGCTGGGCAGTCTCAATTTCGGCGAAAACGTGCCGGGGCGGTGCGAAGTGCTGGTCTTCATCGAGTGCAAAGGCAAGAACTCGGCCGGCGTCATCACCTCGAGCCAACCCGGCGGGAAACGGACGAGCGTCCGCACGAGCTATCACCACCGATATTAGGCCTTGCTTTCTCAGTGCCCGTTGGGGCGTGTAGCCGAAGTCGCCAGACTTCGGGCACGTCTGGGTGGGGCGAGCCAAGCTAACGGCCGATACTGACGATCGCGGGCGCGCCGAACGTTGAACGTCCAACGCCCAACGTCCAACATCGAACGATAACGCGATCGCCGTTTCCGCCGGTTCGACGTTCAATGTTGGACGTTGGACGTTCGGCGCGATCGGTACACCAGTTTTTGCGCGCGACAGCGGACCTGAAACGTCCACTTCTAGCCCAGAATGCCGCGGCCGCGCTGGCGGCGCCCAGCCCGCGTCTACTTGATCTCTCGGTAGACGCTCCAGCCCATGTAGCCCAAGAGGGCCGACGAGAAGAGCACGCCCGCGTCCATCATGACGCTGGCCTGGCCAAAGGGGATGCCCACGGCGAGGTCGAGGCCGAAGAGCAGAAACAGCAGTGCGGCAATGACCATCGCCGAGATGGTTAACGCTTTCGGCATCATCGACGTGGCTTTCGACGTGTGCGTGACGCTGGCCATCTCACCATGCTATTATATTTCGGCCGTGCCGGGGGGCCACTCCCAGAGCGGACGGCAAAAGGTGGCCGGCATCGCGCCGAACTCGAATGAGGGGCACGATCCCCCGCTACTTCGTGTTTACACTAGCGGCCCGGCCCACGCAACCCATGACCGGCAACGCCGGGTCGTTTTTTTGCAGACACTTGCTTGCCAATCCCGCGCGGCGCAGGTTCTAGCGAATGTGTGGGCTGGCGCGGTGACGCTGACACGGTGACAATGTGTGGGCTGACAAGGTGACGCGGTGGCAAGGCAGCGAACGTCCAACGTCGAACGTCCAACGTCCAACATCGAACACGTTCAAGGTTCGACGTTGGACGTTGGACGTTCGACGTTCACTGCCCCCCGCATTCTCCTCGCCCTGGCGGCCCTGCTCGGCATGCAGCAGCCCAGCCACGCCGGGCGGTTCAACAAGGTGCTGAGCGTCGGCGACCGGGCACCGGCCTGGGCCGAGCTGGTCGGCGTCGATGACCGCAAGCACAGCCTGGCCGACCTCAAGCAGGCCAAGGCCGTGGTCGTGATCTTCACCTGCAACCACTGCCCCGTGGCAACGGCCTACCAGGACCGTTTCGCCCGCCTGACGAAGGACTACGAGGCCAAGGGCGTGGCTGTCGTTGCCATCAGCGTCAGCCGTGACACGGCCGATAGCCTGGAGAAGATGAGAGCCCGAGCGAAGGAGAAGGCGTACAGCTTCCCCTACCTGCAAGACCTCACCCAAGACATCGGCCGCCGCTACGGCGCCACCCGCACGCCGCAGCTCTTCGTCTTGGACGGCGAGCGAAAGATCGCCTACATGGGCGCGCTGGACGACGACAACGACGCCGAGGCGGCCAAGAAACACTACGTCCTCGCAGCGCTGGATGCCGTACTGGCCGGCAAGAAACCGGAAGTGACCGAGACCCGGCCGCGGGGCTGCGAAATCGAGTGGGCGGAAGCCGGCAAGTGACGCTTCCGCGAGAAGAACAACCACGAATAACACGAATAACACGAATGAAAGAGATCGGTCGAAGCCGGGCCTCCCGCAGTCGCCTTGGACCCTTTTTGCATTGATTTCATTCGTGTAATTCGTGCTATTCGTGGTTGTTCCTTTGGCATTACCGAAACTGCGCGAGAGCTGTGGCGATGGCGGCCAGTCCTGATGTAATTACGCTCGACATGATGCGGCAGTCGCTCTACAGCGCGGTCGTTTCCGACGCGCTGGATGGCCTCGGGTACAAACATCAATCGCCGCGCGTGCCGTTGCCGCCCCACACGACGGGCGACTTGCTGGTCGGCCGCTGCAAGACCACGCTGTGGGCCGACATGGCCCACGTGGACCCGCGGCCGTACGAGCTGGAGCTGGCGGCCGTCGATAGCTGCCGGCAGGGCGACGTGCTGATCGCCGCGGCCGGCGGCTCGATGCGCTCCGGCATCTGGGGCGAGCTGCTCTCCACCGCCGCCCGCAACCAGGGCTGCCTCGGGGCCGTCGTCGATGGGGCCGTGCGCGACGTCGTGCAGATGCGTCAGATGGGCTTCGCCGTCTTCGCCCGCGGCACCTGCGTCTACGACAGCCAGAACCGCCAGCGGGTGATCGACGTGGACGTGCCGGTGGCGATCGACGGCGTGACCTTCTCGCCCGGCGACCTGGTCTTCGCCGACCTGGACGGCGTAGTCGTCGTCCCCCGCGCCATCGAAGAAAAAGCCATCCGCGCCGCTTGGGAGAAAGTCCACGCCGAAAACGTCACACGCGACGCGATCCGCGGCGGCATGAAGGCGGCGGACGCGTATAAGAAGTACGGCGTGCTCTAATGGGCCGACCGAATGGTCGCTGGAAAATGCGCCGCAGCGGTCAGCGCACGTTTCATGTCGGCTGAAGGCCGACCACCCGATAGCCCAGGGCGAAGCCGACGCAGTCGGCGCAGCCCTGGGTTGGGATCGGTGACATCCAACGCCAAAGGCCCAACGGGCCGCCACCCTTCCTGGTAACGGCCCTTTGGGCCTGGCCGCTTGTGGTGGTTTCGCGCTCCCAGGGCTTCGTCGGCTGTGCCGACTTCGCCCTGGGCTATCGAGTGACCGGCCGTTGGCCGTGTGGATCGTTGACGTCTACGCCAGCAGCTTCCGCTCCACGTTCCCGCCCAAGTTCGTTAGCCGCAGGTTCAGGCCCGAGAAGCGGTGCGTCAGCCGCAGGTGGTCCAGGCCGAAGAGGTGCAGGATCGTGGCGTGGAAGTCGTTGATGTGCACGGGGTCTTCCACCACGTTCCAGCCGATGTCGTCGGTGCGGCCGAGCACCTGGCCGCGTTTGATTCCGCCGCCGGCCATCCACAGGCTGAAGGCGAAGGGGTGATGGTCGCGGCCCGTGCCGGTGCTGCGCTTGCCGTCGCGGTTTTCGCCCAGCGGCGTGCGGCCGAACTCGCCGGCCCAGACGACCAGCGTCT
>JBGQHD010000578.1:0-4225 GCA_041497795.1 Planctomycetia bacterium | reverse complement strand
CATCAAGTGGTCGTTGACCGGCGGGCAGGTCGGCTGCACGATGAAAACCGTCGCCTGGCGCACGTCTTCACCAATGTGCACGCGCGCCTCGCCGTCGGCGAAGGCGCCGATCTCAGCCGCGGCCAGCGGCACCTCAAGCTCGCGGGCCAATGCCTCGGCCAGTGCACGATGAGCGTTGCCGGAGATGATCTTCACGGGGCGTGGTGATTCACTGGCCATCGGCTTTCCTTTCGCTGGCACAAAGCGGCCGAAACTCAGGACCACATGGAGCGATCCTCCTCCGGGTTCCGAGCGATCTCAAGCTGAGCGGCCAGGTGGAGCAAGCCCTGTACCACGACACGCGAGAAGACCTGCTGCATAGAAGGAACGGGTGAGACGCCAGCGGCGGTCGGTTCGAATTCCGGCAGGGCACGTCGTTTGCGAAGCCAACGCAGAACGGCACGGACCATGAATCACGACGAGACTCGTTGAGGAACAGGCCGTCGGCCGATGCCGGGCAACCTTCACGCCACGCACCGGTCGTTCGTAGGGCATCAGCCGTCACCGCAAGACCATGAACTGAATTACCCGGGAGTGGACACAATGGCGGACAAACTTCAACTCAACCATCCTTGGTTTGTCGCCGTGTGGCCTGGCATGGGGCATGTCGCACTCAATGCCGGCGTGTACCTGTTGGCCAAGCTGGGCATGAGCGTCATCGCCGAATACGAGGCGAGTAGTCTCTTCGATGTGGACCACGTCCACGTCGAAGAGGGCATGATTCAGCCGCTGCGCCGTCCGCGAAATCGCTTCTTTGTCTGGAGGGATCCGGCGAAACGGCACGATCTGGTGGTCTTCGTCGGTGAGGCACAGCCCCCTGTCGGCAAGTACGCGTTCTGTCGCGAGCTGATCGCCTACGCTCGAGAGCTCGGCGTAGAACGCGTCTTCACATTCGCCGCCATGGCGACGCAAATGCATCCGGAGCACGCATCTCGCGTAATCGGAGCGGCCACGAACGCGGAAACCCACGAGCAACTGAAAGGCCTGGAACTGGAGTTTCTGGCAGAGGGGCAGATTAGCGGGCTGAACGGCGTATTGCTGGGTGTGGCCGCCGAAAGCGGTTTGGCAGGGGCGTGTTTGCTTGGTGAGATGCCGCACATCTTCAGTCAACTCCCCTTCCCCAAAGCCTCGCTGGCCATCTTGGAGGTGTTCGCGAACCTGGCAGGCATCGACCTGGACTTGGCCGAGCTTGCGGAGCGATCCAAACTCGTCGAGCAACAACTCGGCGAACTCCTGGCCCAAGTAGAACGGTCTTTGGGGCACGAGCCTTTGGCCGAGGAGGAAGGTTACCGTCTGGAACCTGCCGAAGAGCCAGGTCTCAAGCCGGCGGATGAGCAACGGATCGAAGCCCTCTTCAGCCAGGCGGAGAAGGATCGATCGAAAGCTTTTGAGCTCAAGCAAGAGCTGGACCGCTTGGGAGCCTTCAAAGATTACGAGGACCGCTTTCTGGACTTGTTCAAGAAGGCGGAGTAGCCGCTAACCGTTGCTGGACCGCAACGCGAGCGATCAGGCGTTGTCAATGGAACAAGAAGACAGGCACGTCCGCGCGCTCCAAGAGCCGTCTGGTTACGGACCCCAGGAAGAAGTCGCGAAATGCCGACTTGCCATAGGCGCCCATCACGAGCATGGCGGTACCTGTGCTTTTGACCACGTTGCCTGTGGTGCGGTCCGCGACAGAATCCGACGAAGGAGAGCGACCGCCCGGATCGAAGTGCGCTGTCAAGGTGCCGGGCGATCGCGTCTTTGTCGGGACGACAGGGTGGAATTACACCTGTTCATGCAGCGCCGGCTCCAGCGCCTTGGAGACGTTGAACAGCTCGCGCGACAAGAAGGCAAACAGGTCGTCCACGGTCACAAGACCGAGGAGCCGATTGGTTCTCTTTTCCACCACCGGCAAACGGCGCACCTTGCAGTTGGCAAAGTACTGGGTGGCGTTGAACACTCCCTGGTCGCCCCAGATGGTCTCAACCTTCTTCGTCATCACGTCGCGGACCGGCGAGTCGCCCGAAGCGTCGTCGAGCACGGTGGTCAGAGCGACGTCGCGATCGGTCAAGATGCCGACGACCTTTTCGTCCTCGATCACGACGACCGCGCCCACGTCTTCCTCTTTCATCTTCCTCGTGGCCTGGGCGACCGTGTCGTCCGGCGACACGGTGATCACGGCCTTCCTGTCCCGAAACAAGTCTTGCAGCAACATGGTTCTTCTCCTTCAAAAAAGGGAGGCGATGCTCTTGCACTTCGCTGCATTGCATGCGAGGTCGATTCTGAATCGCCCCGCGCCGGTTCCAACGGAGCCAGGGTCATGACTTCTTTGCCGTCTTCACGTGCACATCGTGTACCGTGCGCTCGACCTTTTTGCTGCCACAATCCGGACAGCGGACTTCGCGGTGTTTGTCGTGCTCTTGGAACGTCTGACTCACGCTGAATTGCTTGTGGCAACTCTTGCACTCGTAGTCGTAGTAGGCCATGGCTTCGGCTCCTGGTTGACGTGTGCCTCTCGCGGCGCCGGCTGAGACAACTTTTGATCGGGACGTTCGGCGGCACCGTCGCACGTTCCGTGCCAGGCCAGTATCCCGCGCTCGCGATCGGCGCTCCGTGCCGTAGCCAGCGACCCGTTGTGTGTCCCAAGACCCTCGGGCTCAATCTGACTGGCCAGATTTACGCGCAATGGCGCCTGCGGGCACTCACTTCGCTTGGCCGGTGGGAGGAATAAGCGCGCGGTATAGCGCGCCGGTGGGCGGTGCGGCGCGCACTCCACTCGATACGCCCGGCAAACGCCCATGGAGCGGGGCTAAGTCTCGTGAGCGTTCTGCTCGCTCGATTCAGGATGGCGAAGGGAACACCCACAAACTGCACCAGGAGAATGGAAGCCATCACCCAATGCTGTTCGATGCCGATCTCCGTGCCGTAGATGGCTGCCATGTGATAAATGGTGCTGATTCCATCGGAGTAGAACAGGAAGGCCATCAGCAGCAAGACGGCTTGCCGGTATCCGCGCAGCTCTCGGAAAGTCTCGCGCAGCCGTTGGCCGGCCACACGAAGAGGATTCGTGCCCAGTTGCTCGTCAGGCTCTAACCGCCGCGCCGGCTCCCGCACGTTGCGGAAGAAAGGGATCGAAAACACGGCCCACCAGACGGCGCCCAAGGCGGGGCGCTGAGGTAACGTGGCTTGCGCATCCGTGAGGCCTTCTCCGGTGGGTAGGCCGAAGCGCCTGCGACTCGATAGATGGAGAAGACCGTGGCGATAATGACCGTCACCATGCCGGAGTTTGCCCAATCGTAGAGGGCCCACGCCCGCAGCTCCGGCCGATGAAGGGCCAGCCCTCGGAGTATTCTCTCCCAGCGATTCCCGGAGGGTAAGCGACCGATTGTCATGGCGAACGCTTCTAGCGTTAGTTGTCGTTCAGAGTGCTCTGGGCTAACGCCGACGCCGTGGCGCCCGGCCTTTGATCGCGGTCTCCAATTCCTTGGAAAGGCCTTCGCCCCGACGAACCTTGGTCATCTCTCCGTGGATGAAGTGGATGGTGAACGTCTCGCCGGTCTCCTCGAGGGAGACCACGTGGTCAAGGTTGATGTAGATCTCCAAGTCATCAACCGTGCGTACTCGAACGAACTGTGCCATGCCGGCCTCCCTTGATGCAGCGCTCGTGACACTGGGCTGCCAGCGTCAACCGAATGTAGTGCGACTCGCTAACGGCGCACCTGGCGTCGAATGCACTTTGTCCCATCGCAGCACGAGCGTGTTGTCCGCGGCCAACTCCGCTCGTGTCCCCAACGTCTCGCCCTCGCGGTTAAGGATGTTCCTGAGCCAAAAGATATCCGCCGCCACAGCTCGCCGAATGCTCAGGCGATGGATTTGGGTCGGCGTCATTTGCAGTTGAACGAGCTTGCCGGTCGAGGCTTCGATCGCCGCGAAGTAGATCAAGCCCAAGTCGCCGCGAAACGCCTCGTAGGCGGCAATGCCTTCATAGTCGTCCAAGAAGTCGCCGCAACCATAGAGGATCAGCCGGCCGTGGTAGACTTCGATTCCTTTGACGTGGTGCGAAGAGTGTCCGTAGATCACATCGACGCCAGCGCCGTCGATCAGGGCATGGGCGAAGTGTCGCTGCCCGCGGGGGGTGTGGTATCCCCAGTTAGGCCCCCAATGAACCGACGCGACGACAACGTCGTTGTCGCGCTTCACGGCT
>JBGQHD010000577.1:0-4237 GCA_041497795.1 Planctomycetia bacterium | reverse complement strand
GGCGACTTTGGCTACGTACAGTTGACTGGAACATGGACCGCACTTCGCTGACGCTGCTGGCCCGCGTGCAGGCCGACGAACCGGCCGCGTGGGAGCGGTTCGTCGAGCTCTACGCCCCGCTGGTGAGCCACTGGTGCCGCCGGGCGGAGCTGGGGGCCGAGACGACGGCCGACGTGTTCCAGGACGTTTTCCAGGCGGTGGCGCAGCACATCGGCGGCTTTCACCGCGACCGGCCGGGCGACACGCTCCGGGGCTGGTTGCGGACCGTCACGGCGAACAAAATCCGCGACTACTATCGCCGCTACGCCGACGAGCCGGCCGCCCAGGGTGGAACCACCGCTCGGCTGCTGCTCCAGGACGTGCCCGATCCCCTGTCTGGCGAGGACGCCGAAGAGACCAGCGTGATGCGCCGGAGCGTTCGCCGGGCGTTGGAGTGGATTCGCGGCGACTTCGAGCCATCAACCTGGCAAGCGTTTTGGCGGACCCAAGTCGAGGAACAATCGCCCTCCGACGTGGCGACGGAGCTGAACATGACCCCGGCGGCCGTCCGCAAAGCCAAATACCGCGTGCTCCAACGGCTCCGCGAGGAGCTGGAGGGGTTGGTGGAGTGAGGCCCGGCCAGGGGTCAGGGTTCAGGGTTCAGGGGTCAGGGTTCAGGGTTCAGGGGTCAGGGTTCAGGAGTCAGGGTTCAGGAGTCAGGAGTCAGGGTTCAGGAGACAGGGTTCAGGAGACAGGGGGCAGGAGTCAGGGTTCAGGAGACAGACAGCAGGGGAGGCCGCATGTCATCCTGGCGCAGCGAAGGATCTCGGTTGAACGGA
Source organism: Planctomycetia bacterium (assembly GCA_041497795.1). GTDB lineage: Bacteria > Planctomycetota > Planctomycetia > Pirellulales > S012-138 > JBGQHD01. The sequence goes on along the minus strand of JBGQHD010000577.1, from coordinate 3,419 downwards.
CGATGGAGATCCTTCGCTGCGCTCAGGATGACAGAGATTGGCTGCCTCCTGCCTCCTGCCTCCTGCCTCCTGCTTCCTGCCTCCTGCTTCCTGCCTCCTGCTTCCTGCCCCCTGACTCCTGACTTCTGCCCGATTCGCGGGACGCCGCCGCGTTCTCGTGGACGGAGGCCCATCGCCTGCCCGGCGGGCGGGGTTTCGACGACTTGAGATAGACTACCCGCATGAAGCCAGCGCTGGACTGTCCGACGCGAGAAGTTTGGCGGGAATTCGCCGGCGCTAGCCTTGCGCGCGAGGCCCACGAGGCCTTGGACAGCCACCTGGAGACGTGCGCCGCCTGCCAGGAGACGCTGGCCGCTCTCGATGCCACGACGGGGCCGTTCTTGCAGATCTTGGCTGGATTCGGGCAACAGTCTGCGGAAGCTTCGTCCGTGCCCGAGGATGGTCCCGCGTATCGGCACCTCGTCGAGCGGGCCAAGGCGATTAGGCTCACCGATATCCCGGGCGCCGCCACATCTTCCGTACCGAGCGAAGGGCGGGCAGGCGCTCTTCCGCCGGGCACGGTGCTGGGGGCCTATGTTTTGGCCGAGTCGATCGGCGCCGGCGGCATGGGGCGAGTCTACAAGGCGGTGCACCAGCGGATGCGGCGCACGGTGGCCGTCAAGGTGCTCGCGCCGCGCTGGCTCGACTGCGAGGAAGCCCGCTCGCGGTTTCGGCGCGAGGTCGAGTCGGCGGCCCGCCTGAACCATCCGCACGTCGTCACGGCGTTCGACGCCGGCGAGGCCGACGGCCACCACTATCTGGTGATGGAGTACGTGCCCGGCCGCAACCTGGCCGAGGTGGTGCGCGAGACGGGGCCGCTGCCGCTGCGGGCGGCTCTGGAGTATGTGTTGCACGCAGCCCGCGGCTTGGAACACGCGCACGAGATGGGCATCGTCCATCGGGACATCAAACCCAGCAACTTGCTGCTCGATGACGGAGGCATCGTCAAGGTGCTCGACATGGGCATCGCCCGAGCGCCGTGGACGGAGCAGCCGGGCGGTCAGGACGACCTCACGGCCGCGCGGGCCTTCTTGGGCACGGCCGCGTTCATGGCGCCGGAGCAGGCGGCCAATCCCCGCCGCGTGGACCAGCGGGCCGATGTCTATAGCCTGGGCTGCACGCTGTTCTACCTGCTGACCGGCAAGAACGTGTACCAGGGCGAAACGGCGATGGAGATCGTGCTGGCCCATCGCGAGCAGCCGGCCCCGTCGCTGCGCGACCACCGCCCGGATTGCCCGGAAGCGGTGGACTCGCTCTTCCAGCGGATGGTCGCCAAGCGGCCGGAAGACCGCGTGGCGAGCATGCGCGAGGTCATTGACGAGCTGCAGCGGCATCTCGACGGCCAATCGGCTGAGGCGATCCCGATGCGAAACGCTACACTCCGCGCTGCGACACTCCAATCGGCGCTACCTCGCACGATGCCCCTTCCCACGATGCCCAGCGCGCGGACGTTCCGAGCAGCGGCGACGTTGGCATTGGCTGCCGTGGTTCTGGCCGGCATCGTGCTGGCGAGCATGGGCAAGCTGCCTTGGCTGCGAGGCAACTTGGACAGCTCGGCGACGGCCGACGCCGACAGAGACGGCGCCAAGACCGTCGAGGTCATTCCCATTGCCGACAAGACCGCGGCGCCGGGTGCCGGGGCGCCTCAGCCGGCGAAGAAAACCGCCGACGATGAGACCGGATTCCGGCATACGAACTTCCTGGACGGCATGGATGCACGGCGACAGGCCCTGTCGGGTGGATGGCACTGGGACGGGCAAGCCCTGACTTCGCCGGCGACCGAGCGGTTTGCCGATCTCGCGCTGCCCGGCAAGCCGCCGGAGGAATACCTGCTGACCGTCACCGCCGAGCGCAAGAGCGGGTCTGACGCGCTGCGGCTTGGGCTCGTCTCCGGCGACCGATCGTTCGTGGTCGTCTTCGACCTGGGACGAGACGCCGTGACGAGCCTGGGCATGCTGGAGGGGTTCGGCCCCGGCGAGCACTCGACGACCGTCCGCAATACCGTCTTCTGGAAAGACAAGCCCATCACCGTGAAGTGCAACGTCCGCACCCGCGACAAGCGGACGCAGCTCGACGTGTACGTGGAAGGCGAGCGTCTGGTGGCTTGGGCAGGCGAGACCCGCTTTCTCTCCGCGCCACGCGACGTACCGAAGGACGCCGCCCTGTTCATCGGCGCGCTCAAGAGCAGCTTCCGCATCACGCGGCTGGAATTGACGCCACTGATCGACGGCCAGCCGGCCCCGCGCTGGAAGACGCCGCCGCTGACGCCCAAGATCGAGATGGTGAAAGTCCGCGAGGGCAAGTTCCGGATGGGCGCCGCCGAAGACGACAAGGAGGCCTCGGCCGATCAAAAGCCCCAGCACGAGGTGCGGATCAGCCGCGCCTTCCTGCTGGGCAAGTACGAAGTGACCCGCGACGAGTTTATCGAGGTCATGGACCTGGCGCGGGACGCGAAGGACGGCACGAGAGATGGCGCGAAGGGTGACCTCAAAGACAACGAGCAGGGCCGGCTCCCTGTCGTGGGCGTCAGTTGGCTCACGGCCGTGGAGTTCTGCAATCAGCTCAGCCTGCGGCACGGGCTGAAGCCGTACTACACGGTCAACGGCGAGAAGGTGACCATTCGCGGCGGCGATGGCTTCCGCCTGCCCACCGAGGCCGAGTGGGAATACGCCTGCCGGGCCGGCACCGAAACGAAGTGGCACTTCGGCGACGACGCGCGGCTGCTCGACCAATTCGAATGGCACGCCGGCAACTCCCAGGGCCGGCCGCACCCGGTCGGCAAGCTGAAGGCCAATCCGTGGGGCCTGCACGACATGCACGGCAACGTGCCGGAGTGGTGCTGGGACCGTTACGACGGGGACTACTATCGCCGCAGTGAAGCGTCTGACCCGCCGGGCTCCTCGCGCGGCGAGCAGCGGGTAGTCCGCGGCGGCTCGGCCAGCCATCGGGCAGGGCAAACGGCCTCCGCCAGCCGCACGTCGCTGGGCGTCGCTTACGGCATCGTCGAGCCCAAGGGCGCGGCCCCGCTGCCGCCGGCCGCGACCATCGCCCCCGGCTCGCGGGGCGTGGGCATTCGCGTGGCCCGCTCGCTGGAGTAGCACCACCGACCCTGCGTCGGTGGATCAATGACTGGCAGCTACCGCGACGTGACCGCAGGGCAGGCCACCACCGACCTCGTGTCGGTGGAGCCATGATTGGCGGCTACGCGCTGCCGCTGAGCGCAGCCTTCAGTCGTGCTCCCACCGACGCGGGGTCGCCGCCGAGCGGCCGCGCTGCGCGCTAGTCGTCGTTCCACCGACGCGGGGTCGGTGGAGACGACACAGAGACTCCCGTGCCCCCCCTTCCGCTTTCGCGGGACGCTCGGCCGTTCTCGTTCTCAG
>JBGQHD010000576.1:0-4241 GCA_041497795.1 Planctomycetia bacterium | reverse complement strand
ACTACCAGGACCGCAACTTCGGCCAGAACTGGGGCATGCTGATCGAAGAGCTGCAAATCCTGGCCCGCGGCACGTTCGTCCTCGACAAGAGCGGCAAGGTCGTGCACGCCGAGCTGGTCAAGGAAGTGACGCAGGAGCCGAACTACCAGGCGGCGCTCGATGCGCTGAAGAAGCTGCTGTAGCGCGGCCGTGGGATGGGCTTCCAGCCTGCCACGGTGTCGCCTCAGAGGCCCGGCAGTTCATCCTTCAGGGCGTCTGCCAACTTGAGCCGCGCCGAGCGCCAGCGGCGCTTGACCGTGCTCTTGTCCACGCCCCCCGCGAATCGTCGGAAACAGGCCGTGAAACCTGTCGTGGAGAGGATCTGTCATTCTGAGCGCAGCACCTGTCATTCTGAGCGCAGCGAAGAATCTCGCGCGGCGTCCCGAGATTCTTCGCTACGCTCAGAATGACAACTTGTCCCTTTGCAATGCCATCTGCCGCTCCCTAGAATGCCCCGTGTTTGTTGGTGAATCTCGGTCCTGTGAGTGGAACCATGCGGCAGACATTGCGGCAAGCTTTGCGATGTGGATTCGGGCTGGCGGTTGTCGTGAGCGCGCTGGCCTTGGGTGGCGCTGCGGCGGCTGAGCCGCAGCTCGATCGGCCCTTGAAAGCCATACTGGCCGTCGGCGAAAAGGGGCGCGGCAATGCCGAAGCGGCCCGGGCGTGGCAAGAACTGGTCAAGGCCGACGCCGCGGCGATCCCCGGCCTGCTGACGGCGCTCGACGGCGCGTCGCCGCTGGCCGCCAATTGGATTCGCGGCGCCATCGACGCCATCGCCGAGCGCGAGCTGCCCGGCGGCAAGTTGCCGACCTCGGCCCTGGAGAAGTTCGCGCTTGACACGTCGCATGCGCCCCGCGCCCGGCGGCTGGCCTTCGAATGGCTCGCGCGGGCCGACAAGACGGCGCCCGACCGGCTGATCCCCGGCATGCTGCACGATCCGAGCACCGAGTTCCGCCGCGACGCGGTTGCTCGCCTGCTCGCCGAAGCCGGCCGAACGCCCACGTCCGACGCGGCCGCGCTCAAGACCTTGTACCAGAAGGCCCTCAGCGGAGCCCGCGACAAGGATCAAGTCGAGACGATCGCCGCGGCGCTAAAGAAGCTCGGCCAGGAAGTCGATCTGGCGGCCCACTTCGGCTTCATCCTCCGCTGGAAGGTGATCGGCCCGTTCGAGAACGCCGGCGGCCGGGGGTTCAACGTGGCCTATCCGCCGGAGAAGGAGCTCGATCTGAAGGCCAGCTATCCGGGCAAGGCAGGGACGGCGACCTGGAAGGACCACGAAACGAAGGAGCGTTACGGCCAAGTCGATCTCAACAAGGCGGTCGGCAAGCACATGGGCGCGGCCGCTTATGCCCTGACCGATTTCCAAAGCGAGAAGCGGCAGAAGGTAAACATCCGCATTACCAGCCTGTGCGCCGTGAAGCTGTGGGTCAACGGCCGCCAGCTTACCGCGCACGAGGTCTATCATTCCGGCCCGTCCGACGTGATCGACCACTACATCGCCGAAGGCACGCTGGAGGCCGGGAAGAACCAAATCCTGGTCAAGTGCCTGCAGAACGAGCAGAAGGAAGACTGGGCCCAGAACTGGGACTTCCAGCTCCGTGTCTGCGACGCGACCGGAACGGCGGTGCTGTCGGCGGACCGCAAGTGAACCGTAGAACCTACGGACATGCCGCTTGTGATCGACCCATGTTGAATTCCACATCCGACGCCAAACTGCATAAGTCATGAAACACCGCCTCCCCGCCTCACTCCTCACCCTCACCCTCATCGCCCTCGTCTCACTCCCCCTCTTCACCGCCGCCGATTGGCTCCAATTCCGCGGCACTGACACCAACGGCGTGGCCGTTGGCCCCGCGCCGCCGACCCGCTTCAGCGCCAAAGAGGGCGCGCTAAAGAACATCGCCTGGAAGGCGCCACTACCCGGCCGCGGGGTGTGCGGGCCGATCGTCGTGGGGGGCAAGGTGGTGGTCACTTCCGCCAGCGGCTTTCGCCGCGACCGGCTGCACGTGTTGTGCTTCGACGCGGCTAGCGGCAAGCTCGATTGGGAGCGGCAGTTCTGGGCCACCGGCCGCACGCTGTGCCATCCCACCAGCTCGGTGGCCGCCCCCACGCCGTGCAGCGACGGCAAGCACATCTATGCCTTCTTTGCGTCCAACGACCTCGTTTGCCTGGACCTGGAGGGCAACCTCAAGTGGCTCCGCGGACTGACGCATGATTATCCCACGGCGGCCAACGACGTCGGCATGTCGTCCTCGCCCGTCGTCATCGGCGAGACGGTCGTCGTGCAGGTCGAAAGCTACGGCGACTCGTTCCTGGCCGGCATCAACACGGGCACGGGCGACACGCGCTGGCGCGTGGCCCGCCCCAAGGCCTTCAACTGGGCCTCGCCGGCCGTGCTGCGCGGCCGCTCGGGCGAGGAGGACCTCGTGCTGGCCCAATCCGGCAAGACGATCGAGACCATTCGCCCGCTCACCGGCGAGACGGTGTGGAAGTACGAAACGGCGTGCGACAACACCTCGTCCAGCACGACCGACGGGCAGACGATCTTCGTGCCCGGCCAGGCCCTGATGGCCTTCCGCGGCGAGCCCGGCAGCGAGGCCAAGAAGCTGTTGTGGACGCAAAACAAGCTCAGTCCCAGCGGGGTCAGCGCCGTGGCCCGCGACGGCAAGGTGTATTCGCTGCGCGGCTCGGTGGTCGTGTGCGGCAGCGCTGAAGACGGCAGCGTGCTTTGGCAGCAGCGCATCAAGGGTGGCCGCTTTTGGGCCACGCCCGTGCTGGCCGGGGATTACCTCTACATCGTCGGCGACTCCGGGCTGGTGCAAGTGCTCGACATCGGCGGCAAGGCGGCCAAGGTGGTCGGCGAGAACGACCTGAACGACCCGGTCTTGGGCACGCCCGCCATCGCCGACGGAGCGCTGTACGTCCGCAGCGATGGGCACCTGTGGAAGATCGCCAAGTAACGGGCGTGGTCAACTCGCTCTGCGAGTTGACGGCCGTTGCGACCCTCTTGCCGCATCCTTGGAACCTCCAACTCGCAGAGCGAGTTGGCCACATAGCTTGGCCGGAACTGTTTGACTTCCCTCACCGATCAGCCTACGTTGATCCGTGTTGGCGGTCGGTTGTGCCGCGCGTGGGGTTGGATGAGAACCACTCAAAATGGTGTTAGGCGGAAGCACTCTTTCCAGGAGTAATGGACCATGGCTCAACGCAATCAACATTGCCCAGACTGCGAAGCTCTCGACCGCCGCGACTTTCTCACCGTGGCCGGCTCCGCGGCGCTAGCCGCCGGGGCGTTGTCGTTCGTGCCGCGCGGCGTGTATGGCGCGCCGAGCAAGACGAGCACCGCCGAATCGGCCGTGAAGCGGCTGTTCACCTCGCTCACGCCCGATCAGAAGAAGGTCGTGGTCCTCGATTGGGAAGACAAGCGGCGATTCAACATCAGCGCCAACTGGCACATCACCAAGGCCAACGTCGGCTCGTTCTCGGCCGAGCAGCAGAAGATCATCGACGAAGTGCTCCGCGGCGTGACTTCCGCGGACGGTTACGAGCGCATCCAGAAGCAGATGAAGGCCGACAACGGCGGCGTGGGGAATTACTCGGTGGCCATCTTCGGCGATCCGGAGAAGGACAAGTTCGAGTTCGAGCTGACTGGCCGCCACCTGACGCTGCGGGCCGACGGCGACACCGTGCCCGGCGCCGCCTTCGGCGGGCCGATCGTCTACGGGCACGGCAAGGAGGGCGACCCGACGGCCAACCTGTTCTGGTACCAGACCAAGCGGGCCAACGAAGTGTTCACGGCGCTGGATGAGAAGCAGCGCAAAAAGGCGCTGCTGGCCCGCGCGCCGGCCGAAAACGCCGTGCAGCTCAAGGAAGAGGGCGCCACGCGGCCCGGCATCGTCGGCAGCGAGCTGAGCAAAGACCAATTGGCCCTGCTGGAGAAAGTGGTGGCCGACATCCTCTCGCCGTACCGCAAGGAGGACGTGGACGAGGCGCTGGAGTGCGTCAAGGCGGGCGGCGGTTTCGAGAAGGTGCACATGGCCTTCTATCAGTCCGGCGACATCAACGACGACGGCGTGTGGGACGTGTGGCGGCTGGAAGGCTCAACGTTCTGCTCGCACTTCCGCGGCTCGCCGCACGTGCACGCGTACCTCAACGTCGCCCGCAAGGCGTAGTGAGCTATCCAGAAGCCCGGCGTGGTAGGT
>JBGQHD010000575.1:0-4241 GCA_041497795.1 Planctomycetia bacterium | reverse complement strand
GGCTGATCGGCTTGGTCTATCGCCGGCGTCGTTCTGCGGTCGCTTAGCTTTACAATAGTCACCTGAATTCGCTCCCTTGCAGTGTCGAACGTCGTGAAGTTGGCTTGTTGATCGTGCCTTCTGAGGTCAACGATGTTCCAGGCATATTGCCCGTCGGTTCCAACGGCCTTAGCACGGTCACGGCCCAGATGGCTGGCCTTACGCGCACTCCCGGTCATCGCGGCGCTAAGTCTGTTGCTCGCGGTTCCCAGCCACGCCCATGCCGGAGCGATTCTACAGCTCTACCTCGAAGGCGCCACGTACGACACCGTGACCGAATCGTGGGTCATCACGCCTCCAGGCTCTTCAGCCGGTGAGCCCTTTCGCCTCTGGGCGATTGGCAACGTCGGCGGACCTGGCGGGAAGGGCGTGATCCATAACGTCCGGTTATCCGCCGTCTATGACGCAGCGGCCGGAAACCCGCTGATTACCATTACCCCGTCGACCACCGGCGGGTACGAGGGCTACACCGATCCCTCCACGCCATCCAATCCGGTGTATCTACAAACGGTATCCGACGGGAGCACGCCGATTATGGGCGACGACAAGCCGCTGCCGGCACACGGCGAGTACGGACCAGGAATGGTGTGGCAAGAGTTTCTGTTGGGAGATTTCACGCTGATGGATTCGCCCTTTGGGGATTTCATCGGCTCATTCCCGACCCCTTCGGCTCCGAACTCCACCCAAATCAACGTCTACGAGGTTTCGGTATTCAAGGATTCTCCGGGTCCGCTTGCGGTGCACTTCGACCTCTACGACACCATCGACGCGAAGAACCACGCGCAGGCGAAGTTTGCTCCCTTCTCCCACGATGCCGATGGCACGGCGACCATTGCTCCGGAGCCACCGGCGCTGGCAATCTGGTCATTGCTGGCGGTAATCGCATTGGGAATGTGGGGGCGATCCCAACGGCGTTGGATCGGTCAAAAAAAGCCGCCGGGACCATAGATGGGTACCGCCAGTTCAATCGTTAACGGCTCCTGCCGCTGTCGCTCCCGGCAGGCGTAAGCCAGGCAGTCGATCTGGTCGCTGGTCTCGTCGGGGTGCCCGGTCCACAGCAAACACTCGTCTTTCATCGCGGCCATCCACCCCGTGCCCGGCACGGAATGGTCGGGGAAGAACACCTGACCTTGCTCCAGCATGTTCAGGAACTGGGCCGCCCGTGTCAGCTTGTCTTTGCCCTCTGTGGCCAGCGGACGCGTGTTGTAGCGATGCCGCAGCGTTTGCAGCAGCGCGCGGCCCGTCTTCTCGTCCTCGATGCCGATCCAGGCTGGCCGCCATGAGTCGGCCACCGCTTCCACGTTGGCCCTCAGCTCGGGGAAATCCCACAGGCCGCGGCGCACATCCCGCACGAGATATTGTCCCTTGGGCGTGATGTCCAGCGTGACGATCGCCGAGTAGCTGGGCGGCTTCTGACGTTCGCGGCGGGCCACTTCTTCGCTCGTGGCGGCGGCGTCCACGATGGTCATTCGCTGGCACGTCCCCGAGAGAAGCACTTCACGGCACGACGTGTGGCGCGCGTAGTCGGGTGGTTCGAGGCGGTAATAGTCGCCTTGCATCGTGTACCAGCGGAACCAGTGGTCCTTGATGCGACCCTCCTGGGCCACCGACCAGTCGCCATTCAGCAGCCGCGCGCGAGTCACGGGGTCCAGATGCGTGGCCAGGCGATTGGCGTAGTCCATACGGTTAAGCGACGGATTATCGGCCACGCGTGACGGCACGAAGGCACGTCCGTTTTTCCAGAACACGCCTGGCGGACTGGGCTCGTACATGCCCAGCCGTTTCACCGCGTCGATGGCATCCTGAGAGACGAACCGCGCTTTTACCCAGGCGTGGCCCAGGCCTCCTGGATTGCTGGCCGCCCGCATGCCGGGCCGAATGCCGATGTCGGTCCGACCGAGTCGACTGAAGAGGTACGTGTACTGGTATTCGGAGAATTGGGTCAGTTCATCAAAGGCAATGCGCGTGTAGGCAGCGCCCTGATAGTTCTCGACGTCCTTGTCGTACTGAAGAATACCCAATTCGACCCTGGCGCCCGAAGGGAAGGTCCACGTGTTGCCGCTTTCCTTGAATTGCCCCCCGACCGGGATGCACAGCTCTCGGGATCTGGCGATCAAGCCATCGGCCTTTGAGAGCTGCGGATTCGTGCGGCGAAAAATGATGCCGGCATAGCGTGGGTCCTTGATGCCCTCCGTCAGCCACATCAGGAGCGCCTGGGTTTTTCCGCCGCCGGCCGCGCCGCCATACAAGGCTTCCTCGCACGATAACTTCAGGAACTCAGCCTGCCGGGGATGAGGCGTCCACGCGATGTAAGGTCTCGGACTGATTTGCAACAGCCCTTTGTCCGACAGCAGCCTCAGCTTCTCACGAGCCGTTTGGCGCTCCATTGCGGGTCGCTGGTTTTTCTTCATGGTTATCGGTCTCCTCGGGTCCAAACAACATCTCCAGAACAGCTTCGATGTGCAGCTCTCGCTGCTCGAACGACAATGGCTCGCCATCCGGCGTGGTCGGCGCGATCTTTGTGGGGGCATTCAGGCCCAAAAGCGCGCACCGCGTGCCGATGCACTTGTGTATGACGTCCAAAAAGCGGGCGTCGCCGTACTGATTCTTGATCCGTTTGCTCGTCCGTTGGTCTGGGGGCTCCCCCTCAACGCGGGCTTCCTGCAACGGCTTCTGCGATCGTTCCCAGGCGGCGTTCGCTTCCCGTTCCAGCTTGTCGATCTTCGCAAGTTGGATTGCGCGGTACAGGTCGAAGTCCCGAATCGCCGACTCGCGCCATTGCTTCTGGATCATCTTCAAGTCCGAAGACACGGTGCTTTGGGCGATGCCCAACTGTTGGGCAATCTGAACTTGGGTGTAGCACTGCAGGTACCAGTCCATCACCGCCTGGCGGCGCTGATCGATCGCTAGAGTTTCGCGCTTGGAGCGGCCCATGGTTCTTCTTCCTGATTAGCCGTCATAGGGAATGAGGGTGTCGTGGTCCGGCGTTCTGCCTTGCCGCCGCTGAATTTCTGCCAGCGCTCGACGATCACGTCGCAGTAAGGCGGGTCAATTTCCATGAGGTAGGCACGGCGGCCTGTCTGCTGGGCCGCGATGAGCGTCGAGCCGCTGCCGCCGAAGAGGTCCAGCACGTTGTCGCCGGATAGCGAGGAGTACTGCATGGCCCGCACAGCCAGTTCGACCGGCTTCTCGGTGAGGTGAATCATCTTGAGCGGGTTGACCTTCTTGACCGACCACACGTCGCTGACGTTGTTTGGCCCGTAGAACCGATGGGCCGCGCCTTCGCGCCAGCCATAGAACGCCCATTCGTGGTTGCCCATAAAATCCTTGCGCGTTAGCACGGGGTGCTCTTTGACCCAAACGACGGCCTGCGAAAAATAGAGTCCGCAAGCCTTCAACACCGGCGGGTAGTTCCCGATATTCCCGTACCCGCCCCAGACGTAGTAAGCCGCTCCTGGCTCTAGCACACGGGCCGCGTTGCCAAACCAGGCACGCAGCAAGCGGTCAAATTCCTCGTCGCTGACGAAGTCGTTCGTCAGCGGCCGGTCTTTGGCGCGGAGCCTCTGGGAGGTCGGCCTCTTCTGGCCCCGCCGGGCGGCGTCGAACAACTGGTGAGGCCGCCCGCCGTTGGCTGCGGGAAATGAACTAAGTCCCGCCGCGATCGCGTTGTTGCTACGCGGCTCGACTCCTACGCCGTAGGGTGGATCGGTGTGCAGCAATTGAATCTTCGCGCCGTCCAGCAACCGGTCGACGTCCCCGGCCATTGCGCTGTCGCCGCACAGCAAACGGTGCTCCCCCAGCAGCCATAGGTCGCCCGGGCGCGTAACGGGCGCATCCGGTGGCTGAGGAACGTCATCCGGGTCAGTCAGTCCACCTTGAGCGCCCGGATCGAGGAGCGTCCGGATCTCCTCGTCGCTGAAGCCGAACTGCGTCACGTCGATGTCCGCCTCGAGCAAGGCGAGCAGTTCGGCAGGCAGCTTCTCGACGTCCCACGTGGCGATCTCCGCGGTCCTGTTGTCGGCCAGGCGATAGGCGCGAATCTGTTCGGCCGTCAGATCGACCACCATGTGCACGGGGACCACGTCCAGCCCGAGCAGCTGGGCCGCTTTCCACCTCGTGTGCCCGCAGATGATCTCGCCTTTCTGATCTACCACGATCGGTTGCCGAAAACCGAATTGCCGAATCGACGCGGCGACCGCCGC
>JBGQHD010000574.1:0-4249 GCA_041497795.1 Planctomycetia bacterium | reverse complement strand
GGGAAGGCTGCTCGTAAAAGTAGCCATCTCGCTCCGCGAGATGAGCGTGGAGTAGGCTTCCAGCCTGCCCCGCCCTGCGGCCGGCGGGTAGCCTACCCACAAAGTCACAGCCTCTCCGCGCGCTGAGGGCAGGCATTCCTGCCTGGCAGCAGACAGGAATGTCTGCCCCACGCTCGTCTCGCGGAGCGAGACGGCTACTTTCGGACGGATTGACAATCCGTCCTACCGAAAAGTCTACGTTGCGAAAAGGCAACGCGCGGGGCGGGCTGATGATAAAAAGCCGCAGAGTCGGTGCCGGATTTTCCGGCAGTGAGGAATGGCCTCAATGCCCCGCCACCGTGGCCGCCGTGGCAGTCGCCGCCTGGCCGGCGCCAAGCTCCCACCCGTCGGGCAGCAGCGCCCCGCGGGTGACCACAACCACGCCGTCGCGGATCATGGCCTCGGGCGTCTCGGAAGAATCCCACTCGCCCGTGTCGTTGGCCACGCGGACGTTCGAGCCGATGCGGCAGTTCTTATCGACGATGGCCCCTTCGATCACCGTGTCGTCGCCGATGCCGATCACGGGGTGCTCGGCGGCCCGTTCGGCGGCGGCCTCGGCGTCGGTCTGGTACCAGTCGGCGCCCATAATGATCGAGTTGCGGATCACGGCGTTCCGCCCAATCTGGCAGCGAAGGCCGATCACGCTGTTCTCGATCACGGCCCCCTCCTCGATCGTGCAGCCCTCGGCGATCAGGCTGCGGCGGATGGTGGCCCCGTCGAACCGGGAGGGGGAAAGGAACCGCGCCCGCGAGTAGATCGGCTGCTCCTCGGAGCCAAGCTGAAACGGTGCGTCCGGCCCGGCGAGCTGCAGGTTGGCCTCGTAGAACGAGCGGATGGTGCCGATGTCCTCCCAGTAGCCGTCGAACATGTGCACCTGCACGTGGTGCGTGCGGATCGACGTGGGGAAGATCTCCTTGCCGAAGTCCCAGTAGCTGGTCTTCTCCAACAGATCGACCAGCGTGTCGCGGTTGAAGAGATAGATGCCCATGTTCGCCAGGCAGTCTTTTTCCGTGTTGGCCAGGCCGTGGGCCTTGAGCCAGGCGTGATCGGTGCGGACCAAGGCCAATTCCTCCTTGGTCTGCGGCTTTTCCAGGAAGCCCATCACGCGGCCGTGGTCGTTGAGACGCATGATTCCCAGCGATGAGGCCTGGCTGGCCTCGACCGGCAGGGCGGCGATCGTGACGTCGGCGTCGGCCGCCGCGTGCGTTTCGAACATCTCGCGGTAATCCATGCGGTAGAGCTGGTCGCCGGAGAGGATCAGCACGTAGTCGATGCCCGGCTGCTGAAGATAGCGCAGGTTCTGCCGCACGGCGTCGGCGGTGCCCTGGTACCAGTCCTGCCGCTCCATCGTCTGCTGGGCGGCCAGCAACTCGACGAACCCGCCGCCGAACTTGTCGAACTGGTAAGCCCGGCGAATGTGCCGGTGCAAGCTCACCGAGTTGAACTGCGTCAGCACGAAGATGCGGTTCAGCCCGCTGTTCAGGCAGTTGGAGAGCGGAATATCAATCAGCCGATACTTGCCGGCGACCGGCACGGCCGGCTTGGAGCGGTACTTGGTGAGGGGATAAAGCCGAGTGCCCCGGCCGCCGCCGAGGACCAACGTCAGAACATTCTTCATGGGGAGCTGCAGAAGGGCTGGGCGTTGGGAAGTCGCTCTCAACGGGACCGAGACGTGTGCGAACGCCGTGGGCGAATGCCGTGCCGCGAGGGCGCCGACGTTCAGCCCGTTCAGCATCGCTGGTCGAAGGGCCGATTGCAAGCGGCTGGCACCGCTGGCCGAAACCGCGGGCTTGTCGGCGCCTGATTGCCTATCTGTCGGCCAGAGCAAGTAGCGGGCGGTCTGCTTCGCGGCATCTATTCTTCCACGTTCGACGAGGAGCACGTTCGACGAGGAGCAGTATGCGGGTGATCTTCCCGAACTGCGCGAGCGGGCCACGCGGGCCACGCTCCAAGCGCCGCTGACACGATGCAGGCGCGGTATCTCACCTCGGCTCGTAAGCCGACCGTTAAGTTTACGCGAGGGGGTGACTCGACTCGATACGTGCTTCTCTGGACAAGGGGCGACATTCTGACTGCTGGCCCACGTTAATTCTTCGGTTCGCCGGACGTCGCTAAGTCTCGACCAACCAGTTACTTCCGGCCCTGCGCCGAGGCCCGTCGGCGCGAAAAAAGTAACATATACGGAACACTCTGGACACAAAAACAGCGCGGTCACGCGCTTCAACGATGCGGTTTTTGCGCAAGCCGGCAAGTCTGGCAAGGCGCCGCCCGTTCCGTCCAGCCGCCCAGCGGCAGCATCGATGAGAAGTGTGCCACGGCTTGCTCGCAAGCCGTGCCGGACGCGGGTACACGTGTAGCGAGGTCGTTTGGCGCCTCCCGCACTGCTTGCGAGCAAGCAGTGCCACACGCCGTCAAGCAGTGCCACCCCGCCAAGCTGAGCCCTGGCACTTCTTGGTTGCATTTCCCTGTGGCGGCGATCCACAATTGCGATCGTCTCAGTCCTTCTTGTCCAGCGGGAGATGATCGATGTTCACGCGTCGCGCCGTCGTCGTGCCTTGTTCGATGTGCCTTCTCATTTCCGCCCTGGTCGCCCGCCCCGCGCCGGCGATTTGGGCCGTGGTGCCGCTGGAGATTCTTGTGGACGAGGCGGATTTGATTGTCGAGGGCACAGTGACCGAGGTGAAGGCGCCCGGCTTCGACGCGCCGGACCCGCGGCCGCAGGAGCTGGCGGTCATCAAGATCGACAGCGTGCTCAAGGCCCTGCCGCATGTCGCATCGAAGGGGACCGGCAAGCCGAAGGAGATCGGCATTTTGCAGCCCGCCGCGGGGGGCGGTGTCATCGTCTCCACCGATCTGCGGTTCACGGTGGGCCAGAAGGCGATCTGGCTGGTGAAGAAGGACCCGGCGCTGGATGCCTACCGCGTGAGCCATCCCAGCCAGATTCAGCCGGCGACGGAGAAGAAGAAGCTGACCGAGCTGGTGAAAGCCCGCGCCAAGCTGCCCGCCGGCAAGGCCGTGGCCGGGCTGGTGGCCCGGGCCGAGGTCATCGAGCACAAGGCCGCCGGCACGGCCCCCAGGTCGTGGGAGGTTCGCTTCAGCCTGAAGAACGTCTCCGACAAGCCGATCACGGTGTTCGACTTCGTCGGCGCACGCCCGCTGGTCGTGGACTGGACCGGTCCGGACGGCGAGAAGCGAGAGAGCCAGCACTACGAATGGCTGAAGGCCGCCCGCCTCCGTGCGCCGGACAAGAACAACTTCACCACCATCCCCGCGGGCGGTGTGCACTTCATCGGCCCGGGCGGCCGGGAGCAGGGCCTCTCCTTCAGCACTGCCGAAGTCCCCAACGGCAACCTGGTCACGCCCGGCAAGCACAAGATCGTCGTCAGCTACCACAGCGAAGACGACGGCAAACGCTTCGGCATCAAGGACGGCTGGACCGGCACGGTGACGGCCAACGAGGTTCAGATTGCCGTGCCGAAATGATTCCCGCTCGCCCGGCAAATCACACTAACCCGACGCGCAAGCGAGGGAGAACTGCCATCTGATCCTCCCTCGCTTGCGCGTCGGGTTCGTGTGCGAAAGCCGGCCGCCCCCTGTGAATCGCATCCAAATTGGTTAATATGTGTTGCAGGGCGGCGTGGTCGTCGAAATCTTGACCTGGGAAATGATTGCGCGATGGGGAAATCATCGCATCGTCAGCTGCCCCCGCAAAAACCGGCGATGGAGTTGTCGCCGCAGCGGGCCGAGGACTTTCGCTCGCAGGTCAGCCGCGAGACCTGGCGCTACGCCGCCCAGGGGCCGCTGGCCGGCAAGGTCAAGCCGCACGTCTTGCGGCTCGGACGGCGTGACGAACAGGGCGGGGCTTCCGGCAGCCGCGTGGGCTTGAAAGCCGTCCTGCTGCTCTTGATTGTCGCGACCATCGGCATCTCCGCCGCGTGGTTTGTCGGTCAGAATGAGCTGGCAAGATGGCGAGAACGCCGTTCGTCGCGTGCGCCGGGTCATCGGGCTCCGCTCGATGCGCGGCCGGCGATCCCAGGCCAAGGCGACGACCTGCCGCCGCCGATCGTGCCGCCGGAGATCGGCTGGGTTCCACAGCCCGGGGAAGGCCCAAATCCGGGAGCGTTGGAGCAAGGCCCTGAGCCGTGGGCGCACGTGCTGGCGGCCAGGGGCGAGCCGCCGCCGTTCGAGGCGGTGTGCTTCGGCGACTTTC
>JBGQHD010000573.1:0-4254 GCA_041497795.1 Planctomycetia bacterium | reverse complement strand
GGCATCTCGGCGAGACGCGGCCACGTGCCAAGTGCTGGTGGGCGGACAAGAGTGTCCGCCTTACGGCCGGTGAATTTGCCAAGAAAAACTTCACACGCGCCGCGCAGGATGCTACAACAGCACTTTAATAGGGGGTTGCGTAGCGGTGGAGCTTGCGGCTCGCGTGGGCCGAGGGCTCCTCAAAGTCACTGCTCTCACTCGGTAGCGGAAACCTTACTGCGTGGCGATTGCGGTTGATGTGCTCCTCTCCCCTGGCGTGGCCGCCGGCGGGACCGCAGGGATCAATGTCCCTGGTAATGCCGCGGCGTGGTTCTTTTCCGTTCGTGCTTTTTGTGGAGTGGTGGCATGCCGCAAGGTACCATCAAGAAGTTGGTGTCGGACAAGGGTTTTGGCTTCATCGAGACCGAGGGGGAGAAGCGAGACATGTTCTTCCACGTCTCCTCGCTGGTCGATTGCGAGTTCGACAACTTGCAGATCGGCCAGCAAGTCGAGTACGAAGTCGGCGCCGGCCCCAAGGGCCCGCGCGCCGAGAACGTGCGGCCGGTCGGCTAAGCCAATCGCGTAAGGTCGTCGTAGCAAGCCAAAACAAGTGCAAGCCATCGTCTCGGGGTCGGATGCCCTCTGGTATCCGAAACAAGCCGCGTGGCTTCGCAGCGTCGTCTCCTTTGGAACATCTTGCCGTCACGGCCAAGGCCGCGGGGTTCGGCCGCGCCGGGGGCAGCACCGCAAGTGAGTTTCGGCTCCAGACTCCTGGCAGAGAGGCCGGGGTCTGGGGTTTTTATGCGCGCCGGCGCAGAGTGAGCACCCCGGCTGCTCCAAGCAGCCGGGGTGCTGACTCAGCCCGCGTAGATGCTGCGCCCACCGTCGACGGGCAAGCAGACGCCCGTCACGAAATCGTTTTCCAGGAGGAAGACAACCGCATCGACGACGTGCTCGGGCGTGCCTTCGCGTTTGACGAGCGTCGCGGCAACGACCGCAGCGCGTTCTTCTTGACTGAGTGAGTCTGGGAACATGACCGGCCCCGGCAGCACGGCGTTGACCCGCACGCGTGGATTGCGGCTGCCTAGTTCCACGGCCAGCGATCGCGTCAGGGCGGGGATGGCGCCCTTGGAAGGGAAGTAGGCGGAGTAGTCGAGATAGGGCCGGGCGATGGCCCAGTCGCCGAAGTTGACGATCGCCCCGCCTTCCGCCTGGCGCGTCATCACCAGGCCCACCTCCCGGCCGCAGAGGAAAGCGCCCAATGTGTTGACCTCGAAGTGCCGCCGCACGTCGTTGGCCGTCACGTCCTCGAGCGGCTTGCGTTCCCAAATGGCGGCGCAGTTCACCAGCGCGTCGATCCGGCCGAAGTGCTCGACCGTCGCCGCGACCATCGACTTGACAGCCTGCTCGTCGCGCACGTCGGCCGCCAGCGCAATGGCCTGGCCGCCGGCCGCGCGCAGCTCCGCGGCGGTCTCCTCGGCGCGGGCCAGTGAGGACTGTGCATGGACCACCAGCCGATATCCCCGCGCCGCCAGCGTGCGAGCCACGCGGTTGCCGATCCGCGGCGCGCCGGCGCCGGTGACGATGACCACGGGGTTGGGAACGGCACCGGGCATAGTGGAGTCGAATGGGGGTAACCGGCGCGAGTATTTCCGCCGCAGTGGGCAGTATAACTCGGAGGTCGCGGCGTGAGCCAATCGCTCTGCGGCGGCGCGGCCTCTAGAACTGGGGGCGGGGGGCGCAAGCCGGCGTCAACCCGCTGATGCTGCGAGTCACCAAAACTGCCCGAGACCACCGCGAGCGGGCGAGCCAACTCATCCGGCGACTTATGTCCCTGCTCGCCATGACAATGCGTTATAATAGAGCAGTGATTGGGCCGTCGGACGGCCGTCGCGTCGTTACCAGGAGTTGCCATCACCATGCCGTTATCACCATGCCGTTATCACCATGCCGTTGACCATTCCTGACGATTTGCTTGCTGCCTCTCGAATGGCCGAGCCGGAGTCGCGCCTGGAGATCGCCTGTCGTCTTTACGACGCCGGAAAGCTCTCTTTTCCGCTTGCCACACGTTGGGCCGGCGTTTCCCGGCATGAGTTTGAGGAGGCGTTGCTCGCCCGTGACCTTCCGCTGGTGCACCTCAGCATCGAGGAGCTGGAACAGGACGTCGAGACGCTGCAACGTCTAGGGTAACGCGATGGCCGTGGTCGTGAGCGATACTTCACCGATCCGCGCGCTGGGCGTCTTGCAGAACGAACTGCGGTTCTTCATTTCGCCTGCGTTGCGAGCCGAGGTGTTGCGACTCGCGGGGGAAACCGACGAGACATAGTCGTTGCTCGTCGCGATGCCTAGCCCACCAGCTCCCTCAGCGGCTGCCCGTGTTCCACGACGTAGCGCGGCCGCCCCTGGGGATCGGGGTAGGTCGTATCGAGCGGCACGCCCATGTGGTGATAGATCGTGGCCGCCAGGTCGCCGGGCGTCACGGGGCGGTGCTTGATCTGGCCGCCGTCCTTCTCCGTGGCGCCGATCACCTGGCCGTGCCGCAGGCCGCCGCCGGCCAGGGCCATCACATCACGACCGGCCAGTGGTCGCGGCCGTCGCTGCTGCCTTGGGTGCCCATGACGGGCGTGCGGCCGAATTCGCCCATGGCGATGATCAACGTGCCCCGCGAGCGTCGAGCCGTCAGGCCGACGTGCACGTCGGGCTTACGCCTCGACGCTCACAACGTGCCTTACGGCCACGGAACAACGCACGACCGCATCTATAGCCGTTTGCCAACAGAGGATCAACTGATTTTGATGGGTCGATAAGGCCGGGTTTGGCCCCGTTTTCCTCATCGCTTCACGCAATTTGGTTAGAATGGCGGCACTCAGGAACCCTCCTCGCGGTCCCCACGCCCACGCTCCCACCTATGAAGACGTTCCGCACTGGCGTTGCCCTCGCGTTCCTGGGCGTTGTTGCCTGGCCGCCCATCGGTCGAGCAGCCGAGGCCCCGCGGCCGCGACTCGTTGTCGTCGTCAGTGTGGACCAACTCGCGGCGGAATACCTGGAGCGGTTTAGCTCCGGGTTCTCCGACAAGGGCATATTCCGCCGCTGCGCCTCGCATGGCGCCTGGTTCACGAATTGCCATCACGCGCACGCCTTCACTTACACCGCGCCGGGGCACGCCGTGCAGTTGACCGGCTGCTATGCTCCGACGCACGGCATCATCGACAACGATTGGTTCGACCGTCAGCGCGGCAAGCTGGTTTATTGCTTGTTCGACCCGCAGGCCAAGCTCGTGGGCACGACGATCGAAGACCTGCCGGTGTCGCCTCGGTCGCTGCTGGCAGACACGCTGGGCGACCGCCTGAAGATGGTCACCGGCCGGCGGAGCAAGGTCTTCACCGTGGCGATCAAGGACCGGGCCGCCATCCTCTTGGGCGGCCACATGGCCGACGCCGCCTTCTGGATGAGCAATGACGGCAAGTGGATCACGTCCGACTATTACCGCGGCGACCTGCCCGGCTACCTGCGGCAGTTCAACGAAAGCGGGGCGATCAGGGCCTACGCCGGCCGGGCGTGGAAGCCGCTGTTGGAGCCGGCGAAGTACCTGCACGGGCCGGTGGAAGACAGCTTCGGCGAGCGGCCCCTGTACGGCATGACCAAGGACTTTCCGCACGTCCTCGCGCGGGCCGACAACAAGTACTACGTCCGCCAATTGGCCGCTTCGCCCGTCGGCAATGAAGTCACGCTGGCCGTGGCCCGCGACATCCTCGTGAACGAGAAGCTCGGCCAGGACGAATTCCCCGACCTCTTGGGCATCAACCTCACGTCGAACGACTACGTCGGCCACATGCACGGGCCGTACAGTCTGGAGGTCGAGGACATCACCTACCGCACCGACTTGGTGCTGGGGGAGTTCTTCGACTTCGTCAATGCTCAGCTCAAGGGCGAGCCGTGGATCATGGTGATCACGGCCGACCACGGCATCGCGCCCATCCCCGAGTGGGCCGAAAAGCACAAGCTGAAGGCCGGACGCAATCCGCTGGGCAAGGTTGAGAGCAAGACTGGGCTGATCCAACCGGCGATGAACCGTTTGGAGGCGCACCTCCGCGCCGCACTGAGAATCGACCCGGCGAAGATCACCGCGCCGGCCGCCGAACCCAAGAGCACCACGGAGCCCAAGAGTTCTGCCGCGCCCAGGCAGACCGATGAGCCACGCAGCACGATGGAATCGCGGCTCGTCGCCGCGGTCATCGCGGATCAGGTCTACCTGAACCTCGAGCACCCGGCCCT
>JBGQHD010000572.1:0-4262 GCA_041497795.1 Planctomycetia bacterium | reverse complement strand
CTGCGGCTGACCATCGCCTCGGAAGAAGATTGGGAGCACACGCAGGCCATTTTCGACGCGCTGGGCCCCGAAGGCATGGACTGGCAGCGCGTGGCCGACCTGCTCGACAATCACCCGGCGATGAGCCAACGGATGGCGGCGCTGAATCAGGGAGGATAGGTGGTGAGTAGTGAGTGGTGAGTGGTGAGTGGTAGCGACGCACATGCGACTCACACTCACCACTCACCATTCACCAGCCGGTGCGTGAGAAAGGATGCTCCGCCACATGGCCACGGCCGTGCTCAAAGTCTACGCGCGTCAGGCCCTGGTGGATGCCCACCTGCGGGCCGACGAGTCGGCGCTCTTGCTGGAAGGCTGCTGGCCGCACGGCGACTCGCCGCTGCGCCGCTCGCTCGATGAGGCCATCGACGCCCGGCAAGCCTGGATCGACGACGAGGCCTCGCGTCTGGCGCACGAACTGGCGTCCGCCGACATCGAAGGCGGCAACCGTGACGATCGGGATGAACGTCGAACGTCCAACGTCGAACGTCCAACTTTGAACGGAGGAGTCTCTGCGCCTTTCTTGTTAAATGTTGGACGTTGGACGTTGGACGTTGGACGTTCGAATCAGGTCGGCCCGGCGTATCTCAACGAGCTGAAGCTGCGTTACTATCTCGTCAAGCTGCTGCGCGTCGTGGCTTTCTTCAAAGTGGGGCAGACATTCCTGTCTGCCAGGCAGGCCGGAAAGCCTGCCCCACCGGCGCACGGTGGAATCGAGTTGGTCGTCGCCCGCCACCGCGACGAGGACTACGCCGATCTCTTCGAATCGATTGCGGGCGCCCACCGCGTACCGCTCGTTCTGACCTGGCGAGACGGCACTCAGGCACCACCTCCGCATGTCCCGCCCAATCGTTGGTGGCGACGCGCCGCGGCGGCCCTCAACTCGTGGACCAATCCGTCGTGGCGAGACCAGGGCGCCCCGCGAGTCGTCCTGTGCGGCAGTCGCCGCGTGCTGGGCGGTATTTGCGATGAGCTCGTAGCGCGCGGCGGCCAAGTCGCGTGGCTCTACGACCGCTTCGCCGTGCAAACGTGGCTCCGCTGGCGCTGGGCCGGCGTGACACAACTGGTATGCAACGTCAGGGATCGAACATCGAACATCGAACCGTTCGATGTTGGACGTTCGATGTTCGATG
Source organism: Planctomycetia bacterium (assembly GCA_041497795.1). GTDB lineage: Bacteria > Planctomycetota > Planctomycetia > Pirellulales > S012-138 > JBGQHD01. The sequence goes on along the minus strand of JBGQHD010000572.1, from coordinate 3,090 downwards.
TTCGATGTTCGCAGCAACTCATCCCCCGCCTCTCCTGCCGCGGCATCGACCTTTCGGCCCCCCTCATCCGTTGGCTGGCGAACGTTCAGCGTCAGCAAGGCGAGCAACAAGGCCGGCTCTGGCAATCCATCGAGGCGCACTTCGCCCGCCTGCGGCCGACGGCGCTGGTGCTCGACGAAGACGCCACGCCGCTGGCCCGCGCGGCCGTCGCCGCGGCCCGGCGGCACGGCGTGCCGTCGGTGGTGGTGCAGCACGGCGTGCCGCGGGTGAAGTTCGGCTTCGCCCCCTTGGCGGCCGACCACATCTTCGCCTGGGGCGCTTCCTCGCGTCAGCAGCTCCTGCGGTGGGGGGTGCCGTTGGAGCGGATCCACGTAGTGGGTAGGACGGATTGTCGATCCGTCCGTCCACGTCTGTGCCTTGCCGAGGATTCCCCGATGGGCCGCGCGCGGCCGACCCACTCCAAATTCGTACGCCGAACGTCGAACGTCCAACGTCGAACGTCCAACATCGAACGAAGACGCGTTCTCAGGCCAGCGCGCGCTCCCCGGCCCGAAATCCTGCTCTTCGCCACCACGCCGCCGAGGGATGACCGCCCCGATGCCGTCACGTTTCACTTCACCAGCGACGCGCATCGGCAGATGCTGCGGATGGCCTGCGCGGCCGTGGCCTCGATCCCCCGCGCGCGGCTGACCATCAAACTGCATCCGCGGTGTCGCGACGCCGCGCCGTTCCGGGCGGTCGCCGCCGAGTTTCCGGATCTGCGCTGTCGCATCATGCGCCAGGGCGACGTCGCGCGACAGGCCGCGTGCGTCATCAATTGCACCTCCAGCGCCGGCATCGAGGCCGGCGCCCTGGGCGCGCCGGTGATCGAGTTGATCCCCGCAGGCTCGCTCGATCTGTTGCCGGCGCGCGAGTGGAACGCCTTGGGCACCGCTCGCACGGAGCCGGAGCTGCGGGGGCTGCTGCACGTCGCGCTCAACGACGGGGCTGCCCAAAGGGGCGTGGGCGCCGGCGACCGCGGGCAGGTGTTTGCCGCTGTCGGCCGAGAGGCGGCCCGGCGCGCGGTGGATGAGCTGCTGACCATCGCGCCGGCCGCCACGGATTGCGAAGCGGCAACAACAGAATCGTCCTCGTCCTCGTCCTCGTCCTCGGACGAACGACGCGCATTGCGAGGACGACGACGAGGACGATTACAAAGTGCGGTTTCTGCGGCGAGCACTCCACCACCGTGAGCATTTCCCTCCCCCAACCCGCCGACTCCTGCGCACCCCTCACCGGCTGGCGGCGAGCGCTGGGCGACTCGGCGCTCGTCACCGCCTCGACGCTCGTCGGCCATGCCCTGGGAGCGGTGACGAGCCTGCTCTTGCGCTGGCTGCTCGATCCGGCGTACATGGGCGTCTGGCAAGGGCTGAAGCTCTTCCTCAGCTACGGCAACTACGCCGGCCTGGGCGTCAGCAAGGCGGCCACGCGCGAAGTCAGCCTGGCCGCCGGCAGCGGCGAGCGCGCCACCGCCCGGCGGGCGATCGACCTGGGCTTCACCGTGAACACGCTCACCAGCGGCGCCTACGCCGCGGTCTTGCTGGCGGCGGCCGCTTGGGTGTGGTGGGGCGACGACGGCACCTCGCCGCTCACGCGCGTCTGGGCGACCGGGCTGGCCGCCATGGCCGCGATGGCCATGCTGCAACGCTATGTGACGTACCAGGTCTCCATACTGCGGGCACAACAGGGCTTCTTGGCATCTTCCTGGCTCACGGTCCAGGAAGCCGTGCTCACCGTGGCGGTCAGCGCGGTGGCCGTGTGGCTGTGGGGCGTGTTCGGGCTGTTCGCGTCGGCGCTCGTCGTGCTGTTGGCTTCGCTGGCGTTCTTGCAGGGGCGGATTGGCCGGCTGCGTTTGGCCTGGGATTGGGCCGAAGTCCGCCGCCTGATGCGGATCGGCGGCCCGCTGTTGGCGGCCGGCGTGGCGTCGTCGCTGTTTCGCTCGCTGGACAAGATGATGGTCCTGGCCTACCTCGATGACGGCGAGTTCCAGCTCGGCTGCTATTCGCTGGCCCTGATGGTGACGACTCAGCTTTACGGCTTGGCGAACATGCTCTCGGCCGTAATGGGGCCGCGCTACGGCGAGCTGTTCGGCCGCACGGGCAGCCACCGCGAGGTCGCCCGGCTGGCCGCCCGCGCAACGGAGCCGCTGGCCGCCGCGTTGGCGCTGCCGGCCGCGCTGGCGATCGCCGCCGCGCCGCCCGTGCTCGACTGGCTGCTGCCGAAGTATCGACCGGGCCTCGAGCCGCTGATCTGGCTCGTGCCCGGCACGCTGGCCGTGGCGCTCGCGCTGCCCGCCAGCGGATACCTGGTGGCGGTCAACCGCGGGCGAATGGTGCTGGCCGTGCTCGTGGCGTCGATCGTCGTCTCGGCCGTCGGCAATCATCTGGCACTGACGCACGGCGGCGGCCTCCGCGGAGTGGCCGTCGCCACGTCGATCGGCAGCCTCGTGTACCTGGTGCTCATGGTGTGGGTATCGATCTGGCCGCAGCTCGCGGGACGAGAGCGACAACGGTACCTGTTCTGCATTACTGTTGCGATGGCCTCCGTCGTGGCACTGGCTGGGGTACTGCACGTCGGCAAGACGGAGACCTCCAATCCGATCGCGGCGATAGGAACCGCCGCCTGTGTGATCGCGGTCTGGGGGGCGTTCGTGCTCGTCGCTTGGAGACTTGGCGGTTGGAACCGGCAATGGCAGCGTTAGCGCGGATGCTAGGGGAGTGAATAGGCCAACGCAGCAATCCAAAAAGGGATCACCACAAAGAGCACTAAGGACACAAAGGCAATGACACCAAGAGCGATCCCTGCTTTGTGTCCTTCGTGTCCTTTGTGGTAATTCTAAAAAGCCATGCCGCTTTCGACTTTGCCAGAATTGGAAAAGCGCTGCCAGAAGCCCGATCATCGGCGCATCGGCAACTGGATGGCGCGCCGCATCGCGCGGCCGCTGGCGCTACGAGTCACGCGCGTGGTGTTGCCGCTGGGTGTGTCGGCGCACGCGGCCACTTTGGCGGCCTGGGCCGTGGCGATGGCCGCGGCGGTCTGCTTTGGCTGGGG
>JBGQHD010000571.1:0-4264 GCA_041497795.1 Planctomycetia bacterium | reverse complement strand
GTTCCCCTGTTTTGGACTTGAGCCCTATTTGACCCACCTCGACCTGCAAGAGTTCGGCCAGCCGGCGGCGAATCGCCTCCTTGTACGGCGACAGCTTCGGCTTCTCCGCGAACACGATGCAATCGACGTTCGCTACGCGGTAGCCGGCCTCGGCGACGAGCTGCACGGCCCGGGCCAGCATCTCGGCCGAGTCGCGGCCGCGGTTGGCTTCGTCGGTGTCGGGGAACAGCTCGCCGATGTCGCCTAGCGCGGCGGCCCCCAGCAGCGCGTCGGTCACTGCGTGCAGCAGCACGTCGGCGTCGCTGTGGCCGACCAGATGCCGGTCGAATGGCACCGTCACGCCCCCCAGGCGGAGCGATCCGCCCGGCGCGAGACGATGCGTGTCGTGGCCGATCCCGATGCGCTGGCTGGGCGTGGCAGGGTCCTCCTTGAGTGGGTGTTGTGCGCCGTCGGACGGCAAAAACAGCCGCCATCAAGGCTTCTTATTACACGAAAACGCCTTCTCGTGAAATAAGAAGACGGCAATGCGCCGTTATTGCACGATCGTGCAATAAGGCCGGGTGCCCGGCGGGCGTGGGGCACGTCTCTAACCGATGCCCAAACGCTGTGGCAGCACTCATCCAACGGACCGAAGCCGAATCGGCCTTCCGCATCACGCTCTTGAGCACGCCCCGGCTGAGGGTCGCCAGTCCGCTGTCGAACGTCGAGATGCTGGTCAGCGGGCGTCCGACGCAGTCGAAATCCGTACCGAGCAACTCTCGGCCGCGACGGTTGATGCTGGTGATGATGCCCTCCCGATTCGTGGTCACCACCGCCTGGTCCATGCTGGCCAGGATATCGCCGGTGCCGCCTCGGCCCTCATTCTAACCGCTGAAGTGGGCCAGTGCGGCAGCGGCGTCAAACCAGGTAGAATGGTGTTCTAATTTTGGGCTCTGCAAGCATCATCAGGCCGCCTGCAAAGCTGTTGCAGGGTTGCCCAGAATTCGCTTGACGGACGTGCCTGCTCAATGCATGTAAGGGATTGCCATAAAAATGGTTATATGCAGGCACGCTCATCGCCGATCAGTTCGATATGACGGTTGCCTTAGCGATCGCCCGCTCGCCCCTACGCGCGCAGGCAGTGCGCGGCGTGCCCGGAGCGATGATGGCGGAGGAAGAGGAAGAAACCGATGCAATTGCGAGTGCGGGACGTTTGTCAGCTCTTGGGCGTTTCCGAATCGACGTTGACCCGCTGGATCAAGCAGCGTGGGCTACCGGCTCAGTCGGTGGGCGGGCAATACCGCTTCCACCGGGCCGAGTTGCTGGAGTGGGCGACCGCCAACCAGGTTGACGTGTCTTTGGAGATGTTCGACCACTTGCAGACCGAAGAGGAGCCGGTGCCGAGTCTGGCGCAAGCTCTGGAAGTGGGCGGGATCTTTCATCAGGTCCCGGACACGAACAAGGACCGAGCATTACGCGCCTTGGTGCAGTTGCTGCCGCTGCCCGAGGGCATTGACCGGGAGGTGCTGCTGCGGCTGTTTCTGGCCCGGGAGGCCGCGGCCTCCACGGCCGTCGGCGACGGCATCGCGCTGCCGCACGTGCGCAATCCGATGGTCTTGCACGTGGACCGCCCGCTGGTCACACTTTGTTTCCTGGAGCGGCCGGTGGACTTCGGGGCGCTGGACGGCAAGCCGGTGCAGGTCCTGTTCTCGCTGATCTGCCCGACCATGCGCAGTCATTTGCAGTTGCTGGCCAGAATCTCACACGCCCTGCACGACAAGCGATTCAAGGACGCGCTGCTGCGAAAGGCAGCGGCCGAGGAAGTTCTCCAGGAGGCGCGCCGCGTGGAAGCCGCCCTGACGGGGCGAAACAACGGCGCGGCGGGGGGCGGCGCGGCGAAGGCAGCCCGGTAGCATGGACGTTTTGCTGATCGCAATTCTCTTGCAGGTGGCGGGCGGTGTTGCGGCGGTCTTGTCTTCGCGCTGGCCGGCCGCGGCCACCGTGCTGGGGGCCGGCGGAGCCGTCCTCGGCTGTTCCCTCGGCCTGGGGCCCACGATCCAAGTCTTGCTCGGCGGCGCTGCGCAGTCCATCGAGCTTCGTTGGGACACCAGCCACGGCCCGTTTTGCGTCGAGCTGGACGCGCTGAGCGCCTTTTTCCTGCTGCCGGTGCTGGGGCTCTCGGCGCTGGCGGCCGTGTACGGCGGCGCCTACCTGTTTGCCGCGCGCCACGAGAAGCGGCTCGGCTGGCCGTGGTTCTTCTTCAACGTGTTCGTGGGGGGCATGGTGCTGGTGCTGATCGCCCGGACCGCCTTGCTGTTTCTCGTCGGCTGGGAAGTCATGTCGCTGGCCGCCTTTTGCCTGGTGACCTTCGAGCACGAGAAGGCTGAGGTGCGGCAGGCGGGGTGGATCTATCTGATCGCCACCCACTTGGGCGTGATCTTTCTGTTCATCGCTTTCCTGATCCTCGCGCGTCAAGCCGAGAGCCTGGAGTTCCGCCAGTTTACCGCGGCCCCAGCGCTCGGCGCCGCCTGGGCGGGACTCGTGTTCCTGCTGGCCCTGATCGGGTTCGGGGCAAAGGCCGGCTTTGTGCCGTTTCACGTTTGGCTCCCGGAAGCGCATCCGGCGGCGCCTTCCCACGTCTCGGCCCTGATGTCGGGCGTGATGATCAAGATGGGCCTGTACGGAATCCTGCGGATGGTCACCTTTCTGGGGCAACTGCCTGCCTGGTGTGGGCTAACGCTCGCCGGGCTGGGGCTCGTCACGGCGCTCGTGGGGATTTCGTTGGGACTACAGCAACGCGACATCAAGCGCGTGCTGGCCTATTCCAGCATCGAGAACATGGGTTTAATTGCCCTGTCGCTTGGCGTGGGCTTGTGGGCGGCGGCCAGGGGCTGGCCGGCAATCGCCCTGTTGGGAGCGAGCGGCGCCTTGCTCCACATTTGGAACCATGCGCTGATGAAGGGGCTGATGTTCTTTGCCGCCGGAAGTGTGCTGCACGGGGCCGGCACCAAGGACATGGAGAAACTCGGCGGCCTGCTGAAGCGCATGCCGTGGACGGGCGGCCTGATGATTGGCGGCGCCGTGGCCATCGCGGCCTTGCCGCCCATGAACGGATTCGTGAGCAAGTGGCTGATGTATCTGAGCCTGATCCAAGTCGGAATCGAGACCCAGGAAAGTGTCGCCCTGCCGGCCCTGCTGGGCGTTGGCCTACTGGCGATGGTGGGGGCCTTGGCGGCGATTACCTTCGTGCGCCTCGTGGGCATTACCCTGTTGGGCGCACCGCGCAGCAACGCCGCCGAGCACGCGCACGAGTCGTCTTTCTGGATGACCGGCCCCATGGCGTTGCTTCTCGTGCTGTGCTTGGCTGCGGCCGTCGCCCCACAAGCTCTGCTCGGGTGGATCGGTGAACCGATGAAAGCCGTCCTCGACTCCCAATCGAGCGAAGGCATGCCGCCGCTGGAGTCGGCGCAAGCAAGCCTTCGGCTCCTTGGCAACATGAACGGCTGGACCTTGGTGGCCTTGGGGGTGACCGCGGCGACGTTGTGGCTTCTGACGCGGAAGGCCCCTCGATCACTGGCGGCAACCTGGGGATGCGGTTACGTGAGACCAACGAGCCGGATGCAGTACACGGCCCAGTCGTTTGCCGAGATGGCGACGGGGCGCGTTCTGCCCGGCTTCCTGCGGTCGCACACCTCCGGGCGCGGTCCGAGCGGCCTGTTTCCGGCCAAGAGCGACTTCCACTCCGAAAGCCCAGACCCCTTCAGCGAGGAGGTATATCAGCCGTTCTTTCGCCGCTGGGCGGACCGCTGCGCCCGCCTGCGCATTCTTCAGCAGGGAAAGGTCAACGTCTATCTGTTCTACATTATGGCCACGGTGGTCCTCGCGTTGGCCTGGGCGTCGATCCGCACCTGGTGGTTGCAGGCCTCGTGGTGGGGAGCGTCATGAGCGAGTGGTTGGTCCTGCTGGGCACGGTCATCGTCGCCACGAGCGGCGCGCCTGGGCTTGTCGCCCCTCGTGATTCGACTGCCGCCCAATGGCTCACAACCGTCCTGGCCGTGATCGGGTCCGGGGTTGGGCTGGCCGGCGTCGGCGTGTTCTGGGTGGCCCACGACAGCCAGCCGATTGCGCTGCCCTGGCGCCTGCCGGGCGCAGAGTTCAGCGTCGCGATGGACGGCCTGTCGGCGATCTTTCTGCTGCCGGTCTTTCTCATCTCGTTGTTGGGGAGCATCTATGGCCTTGGTTACTGGAAGCAAAGCGAACATCCGGAGAACGGCCGCAAGCTGCG
>JBGQHD010000570.1:0-4271 GCA_041497795.1 Planctomycetia bacterium | reverse complement strand
GGCCGCTTCGGCGGCGGATGCCGCGCGCGGCGAGCCGTACACGACCCGCGCCTTACAGAGGGCTTGCCGCTCCCAGAGCTGCCCCTCGCCGCTGGCGAAGTAGCGGGCGAACTCGTCCAAGGAGGTGGCCAAGGCCCCACTGCGGCCCGTCGGCCGCAGCCGGGCATCCAGCTCGTAGAGCCGTCCCAGAGGACCGAGGTGCGTCGTCGTCTTGATGATTCGCTGCCCTAACTCGCTGAAGAAATGCTGGTTGCTGGTCGAGGCGCCGCCGCGGCGCGAGCGGGCCGTCGTTTCTCCCTCGGACTCGTAGAGAATGATCAGGTCCAGGTCGCTATGGTAGTTCAGCTCCGCACCGCCGAACTTGCCCATCGCCAAGAGGACCAGATCGCTTGACTCGCCCGTGAGGGCGGGCGGGCCGTCCGGCGTGGGCACCGCCGCCATCGGCCGGCCGAAGCGATCGACCAGCTTGGCCATCTCCTCGCGGGCAATCTGCTCCAGGCAAACCGCCGCCACGTCGGACAAGGCCGCCGTCGTGGCTTGAATGTCCGCCTTGCCGAGGATGTCGCGCACGCCGACGCGGATCAGTTGCGCGTTCTTGAAGGCGTGCAGGATCGGCGTCGTGTCCTCGGCGCCGCGGCACAGCTCGGCCAGCGTGGCCTGCATCGTCTCCGGCGCCGGCAGCTTGTCCAGCACCAGGCTGTCCATCAGCTCATCCAGCATGCCGGGGTTGCTGATCAAGATGCCGGAAAGGAACGGGCTGGTCGCGCACAACTCCACGTAGAGATGCAGCGACGGCTGATTGAAGCTGAACAACTCCCACAGCACTCCCTTGCCGCCCAGCGAGTCGCTCACCTTCTCCAGGTCGACGAGTGTCGAGTCCGGATCGGGCGTGGCGGCGATGGCCCGCAGCAGCGCCGGGGCGATCGACGCCAGGAAATGGCGGCAGCGCCGGGTGGAGAGGAAGCGAATCCGCTCTTGCGCCAGCGACTGAAGAATGCGGTAGGCCTGCTGCGTGTCGCGGAAGCCGTATTTGCTCAGCACGTCGGCGATGCGTTGCGGCGAGGGATCGGGGTCGAGCACCAGATCGACTTCCGGCTCGGTCTGCGTGTCGTCGGCAAAGGCGTCGTGCAGCAGATGGTCGAGGATCTTGCGGTTGAGCGTGGTGGTCTGGCGGAAGTCGCGCTGAAAGGCCTCCAGCGCCGCGCCCCGCTGCTGGTCGCGGTAGCCCAGGCGGATGGCCAGCTTACGCAGCTCGAGCGGATCGGACGGCAGCTCGTGCGTTTGCAGGTCGAACATGATCTGCAGCCGATGCTCGATGTTCCGCAGGAAGGTGTAGCTTCGCTCCAGCAGTCCGCGCTCCTGGTGCGTCAGGCAGCCCACGCGCTCCAGGCGATTGATCGCCTCCAGGGTGTTGGTGGTCCGCAGCTCCGGCTGATCGCCGCCGTTGAGAAGCTGCAGGAACTGGATGGCGAACTCGATGTCGCGAATGCCGCCGCGGCCGGTCTTCACGTTGCGGTCGGCTGCACCCTCGCGGACCGCTCGCTGCTCGATGCGGCGCTTCAGCGCCTTGATGCCCGTGATGTCGGCCAGGCCCAGGTACCGGCGATAGACCCACGGCTCCAGCCGCCGCAGGAACTCCTGCCCCAGGTCCAGATCGCCGGCCACCGGCCGGGCTTTGACATACGCCTGCCGCTCCCAGGTGCGGCCCATCACGTCGTAGTACCGCAGGGCCTGTTCGATGCTGTGGACCATCGGTCCCAGCTTGCCCTCGGGGCGCAGCCGCAGATCGACGCGATACGCCTGCCCGGCCTCGGTCGGCTCGGTGAGCAGGGCCACGATCTCGCGGGCCAGCAGGCCGAAGAACTCCCCGTTGCTGATTGGGCGAGGGCCGTCGGTCGTTCCTTCGGTGCCGCCCTGCCCATCTTCGTAGAGCAGGATCAAGTCGATGTCGCTGGAGTAGTTCAGCTCCACGCCCCCCAGCTTGCCCATGCCGAGAATTACAAACCGGGCCACGCCGCCGTCGGGCAAGCGCGGCAGGCCGCGGCGCTCGACCAGCTTGCGCCGCGCCGCCAGCAGGGCCGCCTCGAGGATCGCGTCGGCCACGTAGGCGATCTGCGCGGTCACCGTCGGAAGGCTTTGCCCGCGCACGATGTCGCCGTAAGCAATGCGGAGCGTCTCCCGCTTTTTGAAACGCCGCAAGGTCGTGTAGACGAGCGACTCGTGGCTTAGCGCGGCGACCTCGGCACACAGCTCGCTGACCAACGTTTCCCGCGCCACCGGCTGCCCCTCGGTCAGCCGCAGCAGGTCGTAGCCCTCGCTGTCCGTGATCAGGAGGTCGCTCAGGTGCTGGCTCGTCGAGAAGATCTGCAGCAGGTAAGGGAGCGCTTGGCGGTCGCGCTCGAACAGCGCGGCCAGCGACAGCGGGTTGCGGGCAGCGCCGACGAACCGCTCGAGATTGTTTAGCGCCATGTCGGGGTCGCTGAGCGCCGGCAGGCTGGCGGCCAGTTGCCCGCAGATGTCGGCCAGCAGGTCGAGCGTGACGCCCGCCTCGGCCATGCGGACCAGGTTGCGATGGGCTTGGGGCGCATCGGTGAGGCCCCACGATGCCAGAACGGGCCGCGCCGGGTCCAGATCGTCCAGGAAGCGGCGGAGATCCGAGATCTGCATGGCGTCGTTGGGCGGCAGCGGCATGGAGCGATTCTCCCCGAAGACGGGAGCGCATGCCCACGATATCTCCGCGGTTTCCGTAGGGTCAATGCCCGTGGGACACGTTTCCAACGCGCCGGCCGGTCGTCACTCTCGACTGACGCGTAGCAGAAGTCGCCAGACTTCTGGTTCCCCGAACTCGGTTCCCCGAACTCTGGCGAGTTCGGCTACGGGCTGCGGCGGCGGCAGCGCCGCGCAGGCGGTCCGATTTTGCCGCGGATGACGAGGTTGCCGACTTTGCCGCCGGCGCACGACGCCGCCGCAGGACTCTCGCCAGTGGCCGCCGTCCCGCAACCGATGAAGCCTGGAGGCAGGCCGTGTTGCCGGCTATCTCCCTGCTTCACCCGAGGTGCACGCATGGGTCGCCCGGCTGTTTCGCGCCGCACGCCCAATCGATGGCGGGCCGCTTGCGCACTCCTGGTGTTGGCATGCGGCCTCACCGCCGGCCCCGCCGGGGCTGAATGGCCAGCCGGCAGCCCGCCCGGCCGTCCCAGTCCAGGGGCCGTCGTCTCTCCCCCCTCGGGCTATGGCAACCGGTCGAGCAATCCACTGCGGCCAACCGGTCCATTACGCCAGAACGACCCGTTGCGTCCCAACGCTCCTCCACCGACCGTCGAACCGCAGCCGCCCAAGGAACATCCGGTGACGCCGGCCCTGCGCTGGGTCCAGGCGGCGGCGGCCCGGATGGCGGCGATTCAGGACTATTCCTGCACCTTCGTCCAGCGAGAGCGGACGGACGGCGTGCTAGGGCCTTACAAATCGCTGCGACTGAAGGTCCGCCATCGGCCGTTCAGCGTCTATGCGTACTTTGATGCCCCGCAGGACGTCCGCGGCCAAGAGGTGATCTACGTGACGGGGGCCAACAACGGCAAGCTGCTGGCCCACGGCGTGGGCCTCAAGGCCCTGGCCGGCACGGTCTCGCTCGACCCCCGCGGCACGATCGCCATGCAGGGCAGCCGCCACCCGATCACGGAGATCGGCCTCCTGAACTTCACCCACCGCATGATCCGCGTGCTGGAGAGCGATGCCCACGACCCGCAGTACGAGGTGAAGTACCTGCCGGGCACCAAGATCCACGGCCGCTCCTGCACCTGCATGCAATTCGTGCACCCCGCGCCGGGGCCGGGCATCCCCTACTACATGGCCCGCGTTTACGTGGATGACGAGCTGAACGTGCCGGTGCGGTCCGAGACCTATCTCTGGCCGGCCCAGCGGGGCGGTGAGCCGGTGCTGATCCAGGAATACACGTATCTCAACCTGCGGATCAACAACGGCTTCGCCGACCGGGATTTCGACGTGAATAACCCGCAGTACGGATTTCGGCGATAAATGACCTTCTAGGCGTTTGATCGCCTTCTGCTAGATTGGCGGGCATGCTCCTTGATCTCGCCGTGCAGCTTGGGCGCCTACGACTGCCCAATCCGATCCTAGTGGCCTCCGGCACGTTCGGCTATGCGCGCGAGATGGCGGGACTAGTCGATCTCAGCCGCTTGGGCGGCATTCTGCCCAAGACGATCACCAAGGAACCGCGCAAGGGGAATGCGCCGTGGCGGACGATCGAGACG